>URVD01000092.1 GCA_900551195.1 uncultured Collinsella sp. | reverse complement strand
CATCGGCATTGTCGCCGCCTACATCGCGCTCACCCAACTGGCCAAGCGCCGCTACATCGCCCGCCACGGCGAGCTGCTGTAACGCACGAGTTGTGACGCTCGACCCATCAGGCGGTCAAAAAGTCCCGCCTCACTGTCCCCTTTGTGGTGGTTTTGGTGCGCTACGAGGCATTGGTCAGGCGGCTCCAGAGTTCGTCAATATCGATTTGGTCGCCGCCGCTCAGATAACCGGTGTGAATAAAAGACTCACTATAGATATAGATGTCATGCGCGCTGTCGCCATCATCTTCGGTGTCGTAGGCCGAAATCACGTAACGGCTGCCGTCGAGCGCCTTGACCAGCCAATACACGGAATCGTCGATTGTGCACTTCTCCTGCACTATCGCCGCATCGCCGATTGCGCCGGTGAGCGCACGATTGCCCGTCGTATAGCCGCCCACCGAGAGCAAAATCGCCACGCTATCGTCTCCGCCGCCCGGCTCAAGTTCCTCGTACTCGGACTCCGAAAGCGGTATCGCGCTGTTCGCAAGTTCGTCCACGTCATCCGAAATCTTAGAAAAGGTAAAAGCGAAAAGTCCCGCGTCATCGGCGGCACCGTAGCCCACGCTCTCGCCTTGCCACTCATAGTTTTGATGCTTGAGCAGGCGCACCAGGTCGGCGCCGTCCAAGTTGATCGCAGCATAGACCGTCACGTTAGCGTTGTCGTCTACACAGGCGGCGTCCGCCGTGGTCGCCTTCTTGGCACCGCCCGCGCCGCCCAATCCGCCCGAGCAGCCAGCCAGCGCACAAGCCAGCGCACCCGCGCCTGCCACAAAGGCCGCACGGTTCATCGTCACTTCATTCATCATGTTCGTTCCTCGCTATGGTATTGGCCACGTCGCACCTAGCCGAGCGCGCGTCCAGTCTTTTCCTGCCAAAATTCGTCTATCGTCGGAGCACCGCCGCCCTGGGTAAACCTACCGGTCTTGATAGCCTCCTCGGTAATGAGATCCAAGCGGTAGCCACCGTTTTCCATCGGACTCGCCATGGCAACGTGCCGCGCCATGTTGGAACCGTATACGCACGCGATCCATGAGCCCGAAGTAATCTGCGCCCGGTCCTCGACCGGCACGGAAAAGCCCGCGATAACATCCTCGCAGCTCGAATAGCCCGAAAGTTGCAGCGTGAACATCACGGTGCTTCCGGTGCCGCCCTTGTCGAGCTTTCCGATTTCGTCCTCGCCGAGCCATTCGGTCGCGCCGTCCTTGCTGATATTGCAGACGCTGAGCACGCTCTTTGTTTTCAGCTGAGCACGTGTCCCGCCTCGTCCTCGTACATCTCGAGCGCGTCTTGCCAGGCATAGCCCTGCTGCGAGGCAAACTCCTGCAACTGCCAGCCCTTAAGCTCGAGGAGCGCCGCGATGCTGATGTTGCGGTGCGCATCCCAGCAATCATCCGACCACGTATCGAACGCATCCGCCGAGCCGCTGTCCGCGTCGCCGGAATCGCCCGACGTCGCACCCGCATCCATCTTGTCCTTTACCGGGCGGTCGTCGTTAAAACCCGTCGCATCCTGCGTCCGCTGTCCGCCGCACCCCACAAGCGTCAGCAGCGCCGTTCCCGCCGCCGCGACAAATGCCGTGCGCGAAAGTACCGTCTCCCTCATCATTGTTCCTTTCCCGTTCTTTAGCACAATGCCGAGAAACACACCCGGCATCGATTCACACATAACCCGCCTCACGCTATTGACGAGGCAGCTCCGTCCAGCCAAAACCGGGTTCAAAACCATCGCGTGTACCGATCACATCGCCCGAACCGTTGACCCAGGCCTGGTCGGCCATCACCGAGACCTCGACATCGGTGCCGTCGGGTCTGGTGTAATGGTTGACCCCGCGAATGGCATCGGAATACGAGGCGGTGCCCGTCCCCACGCCCGCGCTGGAAAAATTGGCGGCGCTGGCAGCCATATTCGCGGCGTGCTGACGGTCGCTGCGATCGAACCACGCCTGCTGGTAGCTGTCGAATGCCGCCTGTTGCGAGGCATGCATCTGTTGCCAGGCTGCAAACTGCTGTTGCTGCTGGGCAATGTTCATCTGCGTGCGTTGGCGCTGCTCGAGCACCATCTGTTGCTTTTGAGCTGACGCTTCGCGTGCAATCGCCGGATTGAGCCGCAGAGTCGACGCCATTGATGCAAGCGCCGTGGAGGCCGCCTCGTCCAGGCGACCTTCTGGCGCAACCAAACAGAAGCTGTCCCTGATACGCCACTGCAGCAGGTCGGCCGCACCCAGCTCGAACGACGCTCCGTCCGGGCAACCGCCTCGACCCGTGGGCTGTTCTTGCGCGACGCCCTGTCCCGCCGCTGCCGCCGCCTGGCGCTCGCGCAGGCGCTTGCCCAAAACACCGCCGATCAGCCCACTCGAAAGGCCCGCGCCCAGCAGCGCCTCGGCCCCAGCGGCAACACCTTTACCCATAGAACCCGCGACGCCGCCGATTGAAAACATATAGCCCTCGACTTTGGCCGCCACCGCGAGCTCGGTGGGCACTGGAGCGCCCGTGAGCCGATATCGACGCATGCGGCACTCATAGACCACATCACTCGGCTCCATCGAAAAGCCCTGGATCGCAAAGTCGTTTGCCGCCTCGCGCTTTACGCGGGCACGCTCGCGCTCGATATCGACCTCCGCGCTCGATGGGTACGGTTGCTCGGCAACAACCTCTGCCCGCGCACCCAGCCGTGCTGCACAGGCCTGAGCCAGCTCGTCGCAAGCTGCCTCCACGTGCACAAACACCTTGCGTTCGGTTTGCGTGGGGATACGCTTGGCAACGGCGCCCGCATCCACGTAGCAGAGCTCGGAGCGGTACACAATCCGCTCACCCATCGGACCCGCCGCCGTCACGCCAACCGAAATCGGGCAGTCGAAACTGCCGCTGCGCTCTAGATGCGCTTCTTCGATATGCCAGCCCCGCGGCAGCGCCACCTGCGCGAGTGCCTGGCCGCCAGAGGTATCGCATGCGGCATGAAGCTCAAGGTCACCGATGTGAGGCGCATCCGTCGTGGCTGCGTCACGAGACGACGCGACGCCGGCAGTCTCCACCGGCGCATCGGCCGGCGCGTCCACACTCGGGTCGCCGCCTTCGTCCGCATCGTCATCGGCAGTCGCCCCATCTGTAGCCCCCACGGCGCCCGAGTAGCCCACAACGCCCTCAAGTCGGACGCCGCACCCCGGGCAAAATCGCACCGGCACGCCGGCGACCCGAGGCAGCTGCGCCCCGCACGCCGGGCAGAATCTCAAGTCACTCATCCCGTACATCCCTAATTTCGTTAGCTGTTTTTGATTGCGGCAAGCTGCCGCCATAACTCATCGGCACCGTTAAGTCGATACGCCGTCTTATCGAGCACGATGTTTTTGCCCTCAAGTTCTACCGATTGCTCCGAGCCATCCGTATAGACAAAGACGAGCGTTCGGCCGGTATCGCTCGTCCGCTCATCCACCGCATCCCCCACGGTGCAGCCATCGAGCGCGGCAAAAGTCGATGCGACCAGTTCGTCATCGTCGGTCTCATAGGCCGTCCGCGCCTCCCCGTCCTCGATAAGCTTGACCGCCACCGGAACGGCAGCGCAATCGTTGAGCGACACTTGCGCGGCAGTCTTTCCCTGAGCGCCATGTTCGCCGGCAACGTAAACTCGCATGAGTGTCACCGCCGCGGCAAAGACCACCACGGCGATAAGCGCGCCCGCAATTTTATTAGACGCGCAACCCCGAGACGCCATAGGTGCACCCCCTCCGTTCTGCTCTGCTCAGCATCACATTCATATGCCTTTGAGCACCAAAACGGCAGGTGACAAATGTCTCATATTCATATTTTTGCAGGTAAAAAACCACCACAAAGGTGCCTGTCCCCTTTGTGGTGGTTAGCTAGTCTTGGGGTGTCCAGGACCAGAAGAAGTTGATGAGGGCTACGCGCGAGGAGGCACCTGTCTTTTTGTTAATCGAAGCGATGTGGCGATAGAGCGTGGAACGCGAAAGGAAGAGTGCCGCCGCCACGTCCTGCACGCTGTCGTCCGAAACGACCAGTGCCTCCAGAACATCGCGCTCGCGCTTGGTGAGCCCAAAGGCGGCAACGAAGCCATCGAGCCGATCGTCAAACGAAAGCTCCGGCACCTCCAGGGGCACCGTGTCGGCCTGACCGGGCTCACAGCTCACGCCAAGATCGTCGGTGGCAAGCGCCAGCCTGCCGCGCGTCGCCTCGCCCTCACCGTCTTGTCCAAACTGTCCCAACAGCGAAATCGCGATGCCGACAAACAGCACGAGCACGACGCTCACTGCCGCCAGCACGTTTTGACTCGAGATAATCGCCACTGCCGGAGCCGTCACGAGCATCGAGCAAACGTTGTTGATAACACGGCCCATGCACGGCCACAGATACGCCCAGCGGGCATACATCGAAATCGCGGCGAACTTCGCGGTGAAGAACACCACGAAAAAGCCCGTGCTAAGGTAAAAGATAATCGTGGCGGCAAGCGTGTTGCCACCGTTGCCATCGGTGATAAGTACAAAGAACGAGAGCGTGGACAGCATGGCGGCGCACGTCATGATGATATTCATATACGAACGCCCACGCAGGTCATACAGGACGCCGGCGGCAAGGGCGCTCACAACCAGCAGCAAGCGCGGCCAGTCGCCCAGATCGATAGCGCCAGCGGCATGCGAGGTCGTAAGGCCGGCATTGAGGGCCGCGAACACGCCGGTGAGGCAAGCGGTCGCCACCGTCAGACGCACCACGGCGCCCTGAAAGGTCGCCTTTGCCTCGGGGTCATCGTGCCATCTGGCGCCACGCTCCAACGCATCGACCGATAGCTCGGCAATCCCGACCTCGAACTCGGGCGCAGGCTCATCACGCAATTTAGCGCGGCGGGCACCGTGAAGCAGCCCCACCAGCGCGATCGCACAGGCAATGAGAACAGACTGCTGGGGAATGCCCGCAGGCATCACCATATGGTTGAGCACCTGCACCAAAATGCCCGCAGCATAGGAAACCGCCACGGCGCGCGCCAGGCAGGGCGTCTGCGCAAAACGCCGCGCAAGATTGGCATGGGCGGTCGATCCGCAATAGCCCAGGGCGCAGCACGCCACCAGGCCGCCGGCAATTACTACCTCAAACCGCACTGCCATAATCATCAGCAGCAACGCCGATACCAACAGCACGCCCGTAATATCGCTCGTCGCATCGATCGTCTGGGGACGGCGATAGTACAGAAATGGGCACACGAAAAAGCCAATCACGCTCGCGCCGACAACGATGCTCTCGTAGATGACGACCTCACTCGATGGCACGAACTCGGCCATGCGCGCATCAAAGAAATACTCGCACGCCAAAAACGTGAAGAAGAACAGCGCTAGGCACAGAATCTCCCGCATGCCCCGGCGCAAATATGCGGTTGTGTCTCCCAGGTCCCTCATGGTAACCCCCACCCGCTTTGTTGTCCGGAACACCATTTTAATAAAGAACCAATCTCAATATCGAAGCCAAGTTCGAAATGTTGCAAATTCGACCCCAGCCGTCCGCATGACGCCGCGATTTTGAGCCGCATGACCCAGAAGGGGCGCGCGCGGCTTGCAGCTCGACAAGGAGTGCCCTCCAACTGCCACTCATTTAAGCACTCATTTAAGTACGTCCCCAATGAGTAAACAAAGAGTGCGACGGAATGGCTCCCCTTGGCAGCTTGAAGCCGTCATGCAGGAACCATTCCGTCGCAGCCTAATGAAAGAGACTGGGTTGTAAATGTTGGAGAAGAGCCGTTAGCGCCCGGGGGCCAGGATCACCAGCGCGTCGTGCTCAAAGGGATGCTGCGCCACGCGCACGGTGCCGTCACCGTTGTCACGGACGGGCAGCTTTGCGATGCGCTTGTCCTCCATGTCGAGGACCGTCGCCGTCCAGCCACGCGCGCCGTCGAGCTTAAACTTGAGCGCCGTGGTGCGCGGCAGGTACGTGACGACGCGATCGCCAACACGCGCCACACGGATGGCCTCGCGCGCGTCGTCGAGGAGCTCCTGCGCCGGAACCACGACAAGTGCATCGTCGGCAGCCGTAGCGCCCAGGGCGGCAAGCACGTGCTCGATCGCGCCAAAGTCCCACACACCCGCAAACTGCAGGCACTCTTGCCAGCGGAACGGCATGTCAAAGCCCTCGCCCAGCACCGAACCTTGGCTGCGCGATGTCTGCCAGTTCCAAACGCCGTGTGCGCCGTAAGTTACGCCGGCACTGGCGCCGGCAAGAATCGACGACCATACGCTCGCGCGGCAATCCTGCGCGGTGAAGCGCCAGTACACATTGCGCGACGCACCCATCTGCTCGTAACAAGGCTCGGAGTTGACCATCGGCTTTTTGGGATAGCTGGCGATAAAGTCCTGCGGCAGACGCCATGCCTCGGGCTGGCCCTCGTAGTTGTGGCCGGGCTGGAACATATAAAAGTCCAGACGGTCCAGATACTGCGCCGGAATGGTGCGGTTACCGCGGTTGATATGCATGGTGCGCAGTGCCTCGGGCGCGCGCTTGACGACCTCGTCGAGCGCGTCCTCGTAATAGGCGATCGCCTCGTCACCGGCAAAGTCGGTATCACCCGTCACCACGTAGACAGGGTCGAACTCGCCCAGGTTCTCGACAACGCGGGCAACGTGGGCGCGAACCTCCTCACGCGGCATAATCTCGGCACCGCAACGCTCGGCGATCTTGGCACCCCAGGTACCGGGCACGTAGTTGCACCACATGAGCACGAGCGCCGGACGAATGCCGTGCTCGACGGCCGCGCGGCACATGGCGGCGGCACGATCCCAATACGCCTGGTTGGGGCAGGACCAATCAAAGTGCACGCCGTCCTCGCTGGCATAGGGCCAAATGCCCAGATCGGGACAGCAGCGATCCCACTGCGGCAGCGTGTTGATCTGCAGCACGTTCATGCCCTGCTCGGCACGGCGGGTCAGGTAGTAATCCCAGTCGTCCTCGGCGATGCTCGTAAATGCGCTCCAGCACGTATCGGCAAACCAGAAGAACGGTTTGCCCTCGCACAAAAAGCCGTCCTGGCGACCGTTGACGGTCAGCGTTCCCAAACTCATCTGCATGTCCTTTCGTTCGATAAAGGATTTGCGAACCG
>URVD01000091.1 GCA_900551195.1 uncultured Collinsella sp. | reverse complement strand
TTTAGGTCTCAAGAGTCGCGCACGACGCTTAAGCCGGATTCCGTGCCGATGGATGCCGGTGCCGGCCTGTCACGAAAGACGGGGTCGATCGCTGTGAGCAATAGCGGCTATGGGCGCTACGAAGGCGAGCTTGAGATTGCGCGGGTCGATCTTCCCGGTGACGAGCGCATGAACGTTGCGGGCCATATCACGCCCGAGGCAATGGAGCTGCTGCCGTTCATCAAACGCGGATTCGGGGTACGGTTCGTTTAGCGTGTGACCCGTGGGCTACAATTGGCCCATCATACGAAGGCGCCTCGTGTGGCGTGTGCCTGCGTTGGCCGATCTATATTCGGAGGATTCCCATGACCGTACTGTTTGTTGAATATCCCAAGTGCTCGACCTGTAAGAAGGCCAAGGCATGGCTGGACGAACACGGGGTAGAGTATATCGACCGCGATATCGTTTTGGACAATCCCACGGCTGATGAGCTTGCGACCTGGATTGCTCGTTCGGGACTGCCGGTGCGGCGCTTCTTTAATTCGTCGGGCATGAAATATCGAGAGCTGGGCCTGAAGGCGCGTCTAGATGCGGGCATGACGGATCGGGAGTGCTACGAGCTGCTGGCGACCGACGGCATGCTGGTTAAGCGTCCGCTGTTGGTGGGCGACGACTTTGCGATTCCCGGCTTTAGGGAATCGGCTTGGGTCGAGGCGTTGCTGTAGCGGCTGCGGAAAGTGCGACCCGTTTTGAGTGCTCAGGGTGGGACGTGTTTTCCATCGGAGGGCTCGCTCGGCTCAATCCTTGAGCTGTGCCCATTCGTGCGGACCGTAGACCTTTACGTGCTTGTTGGGCTTGCCGCTCCAGTACTCCTCGTCCATAAAGGGCAGATATGCCTGAACGCCGGGGCAGATAAAGGGAATCCGCTGCTGTTGCAGTCGCTCGCGTTGGCGCTGCTCCAGGTGCGCCTCGGATATGACAGTCGGCATACCGGACAGCTCGACGAGGCTTGCCTGGATTCGCTTAAGGTCGGGGAGTCCCGCGTGCCATGACATCCGCATGATCAAAAAGGATGCACGGCGGTAGTTTGCCTGCATCACCGTGATGGCGGGGCGCAGGGTGGGATGGATTTTGTCCCGTTCGGGCCAAAGGTCAGCAGTGATCTCGAGGCCCAGGGTCTCCCATAGGTAATCAAGCTCTTCGTCCATGGCGCCTCGATATCTACGTGATCATTGATACTTCGATTGTGTTGCCTGGTGCTATCGTTTTCGCGGTAGAATCTGCCAACGGTTGACGGCTACCGCTCGCGGCGTTTTGCCCTTCGTGTGCAGCGGTCGACTTCACAGGTCCTTCACGTGTCGGCCGTATTTGACTGAATTTCAAAAAAGTCAAAATTGGGGCTTGCGTCACGGCCGGACTTCCCGTATATTTCTTTCTTGCGCAAAGGCACAGCCGAGCGCAGCGATGCAGTCATTGGGATGTCGTCTAATGGCAGGACAGCGGATTCTGGTTCCGTCAATGGGGGTTCGACTCCCTCCATCCCAGCCATTGCATTTGCTACATATGGCCCGTTCGTCTAGCGGTTTAGGACGCCGCCCTCTCAAGGCGGAGATCACCAGTTCGAATCTGGTACGGGCTACCAAAATTGAACGCCCGGGCCTCGTAAGAGACCCGGGTTTTGTGTATTGACCGATATTTAAGGCGCGCGTTGAGTCTGCCGCCCGGACCGAGGAGTTGTCATGGACCTGCCTATCAGCTTGGAAGACATCACGTATGCCGAGAACTATCTGGCGCAGGGCGACCTGGCTACGGCGACGCCGCTGCTTGAGCGTCTGGTGGAGCTCGCCGAGGAGTATATCGACGCTGAGTGCAAGACGGAGGAGAAGCGCCAGTACTTTAGCTTCGACAGCAAGTTTGAGCGCCTGGCCTATCGCCGCGTGGAGAAGGATCCGCGCGAGCTGGTGCAGGTCGAGGTTCCCTTTGACCGCCTGTACTCCGACATGGCGTTTGCCTACATCCGCCAGCAGGATTATGTGAGTGCTCGGAATGCCCTGATGCAGGCCGTACGTTGGGATCCCATGAACTGTAACTATCGCTTGGACCTGGCCGAGCTGTTCCGCGCACTCGAGGACAAGCAGGAGTGGGCATCGCTCTCGTTCTCGGTGCTGGAGCGCGCGAGCGACGGTAAGTGCGCCGCACGTGCCTACACCAACTTGGGTCAGTACTTCTTGGAGCCCGAGACCGAGAACATTTCGGCAGCCGTGGGCTGCGCGCGTCTGGCGCTGCGCCTGGCGCCCAATGATGCGCATACGACGCGCCTGCTCAACAAGATCCATACCACCTATCCGGATGCCGCTGATGAGAGCGACGACCACGTGATGGGTGAGCTCGCCCTGCAGGGCGTGCCGACCTCGCCTTCGGCCGAGATCGCCATCTGCCTGATCATGTGTGCGACCGATGCTGCAAGCGACGGCGACAAGCAGGAGGCTACGCGTCTGACGGTCCGTGCCCGCGACCTGGTGGGCGAGGAGGCATGCGCGGCGATCATTAAGCTGGTGCGCGAGAGCGATGCCGAGCTTAACGCCGAGCGCAAGGCAAAGCGCGCGGCTGCGGGCTCAAACGCCGACGACGTCAAGGAGGCCGGCGATGCCCAGTAAGCGCGAGCGCAAGCTCATTTCCAAGAATCGTTCGGCACATCACGAGTACTTTATCGATGAGACGTTTGAGTGCGGTATTGAGCTGAGCGGCACCGAGGTCAAGTCGATTCGCGAGCGCGCGTGCCAGATTACCGATACCTTCGCGCTGATCCGCGGCGGGGAGTGCTGGCTCGTCGGCCTGCATATCCACCCTTATAGCCATGGTGGCGTGTGGAATCGCGATCCCGACCGTCGGCGTCGTCTGCTGCTGCACCGTAAGGAGATCGACTTTCTTGACGGCAAACTTCGCAACCGTGGTTATGCGCTGGTTCCGTTGGAGCTCTACTTTAATACCGACGGCCGCGTAAAGCTGCTGTTGGGCCTGGGCCGAGGCAAAAAGCTCTACGACAAGCGCGAGGACATGGCCAAGCGTGATGTCCAACGCGAGATCGACCGCGCCCTCAAGGAACGCAACCGCTAGGCACTCTGTATAAGTTGCGGTGGAATACGGACTGTTTTGCCTGTTTGAGGGGCTATTCAGTCCCTATTTCACCGCAACTGCGGGCGTCTCATCTTGCTTACTGTTCTGACACATATGTCTCAAAGGCGGCGTCCGTTATGGGCGCCGCCTTTTTTGTGGGTACATACATCCATAAGGTACCAACCCGGGTTAGGGGAGTGATCGTTATGGACAAAACTGCGTTCTTTACCATGCCGAGCGGTCTGTACGTGGTGAGCGCCGCGGCAGACGGGCTGCGCGCCGGCTGCGTCATCAACACGGCGGTGCAGGTGACGTCCATGCCGCCGCGCATTTCGGTTGCCGTGAACAAGGACAACGTTACCTCGGGCGTCATCGCATCGGCCAAAGCGTTCGCGTTGACCGTGATCGATCAAACCGCCGACATGCTCTACATCGGTAACTTTGGGTTCCGCACTAGCAGCGATTATGACAAGTTTGCCAAATACGAGACCCGCGAGACGGCTCTGGGCATGCCCTATGTGCCCGAGCACGCGGCAGCCCTGTTTAGCTGCCGTTTGATCGACACTGTGGATGTGGGCACGCATCTACTGTTTATCGGCGAGGTCGAGGATGCCGAGCGCCTGAGCGACGAGACGCCGCTGACGTACGACTACTATCACAAGGTCTTGAAGGGCAAGACGCCGCCTAAGGCTTCATCGTATCAAGGCTAGAAATGTTTTAAAAAAACTTGCATTATATTATTGAGAATCTATACTAATAAATGAAGTACATCACCAGTCGCGTTCGAGAGGAGAACATCATGGCTGAGGAGAAGAAGACGTATAAGTTTGTGTGCGTCGTTTGCGGTTACGAGGTTGAGGTCGATACGCCCGAGCTGCCCGAGGATTATGTGTGCCCGGTGTGCGGCGTCGGTCCCGATCAGTTTGAGCTCGTCGAGGAGTAGCTCGTCGGCACGCGGCTCACGGCAACACATAGCTCTGTCCAAGGGCCCCGGTCGAATTCACGGCCGGGGCCCTTTTCTTCCGTCCCTAAGGGATCACAGACACACGGCAAACAGCCGAACATAGCTCTGTCCAAGGGCTCCGGTCGGTCATCCCGGCCGGGGCCCTTTTCCTCCGTCCCCAAGGGATCACGGCTGCTGTTAGCCGATCCTGTCTGTTGTGAGTCCGACCGACCTTTTGTCTCAATCTGTAACATCTAACGGTGGAAATTGGGCCCACTTGTTACATATCGAGACAAACCAAAACCGTCCGGCAGAAGATCTCAATCTGTAACATCTAGACATCGAAAGCGGGTCTAGATGTTACAGATCGAGACGTTTGCCTGAGTAGGTGCCCCGCCCCATTACATCCCTGTCAACAACACGACATCGAGAATCGTCACGATGGCACCGATCCCTACGAGCAGCGCGTTGAGTGGACGCGAATTGGCGTATTTGCCCATGACGCGGGACGAACTGGTGAGTCGTATGAGCACAAAGACCGTAATCGGCAGCTGAAGCGACAGCAGTGCCTGACTCCAGATGAGACCCTCAAAAGGATTCGGGACGATCAGGCACGCCGCCACTGCGCCGACGAAACAGACCGCCACTCCAATCGATGAGTGCCGGTCGTGGATGTCGTATTCCTCGTCGAACATGCCCGCGGTGATGGTGCCCGCCGCCATGCCCGCTGTCACGCTACTCGAGAGACCCGCGAACAGCAGCGCTACCGCAAAGATGGTCGAGCTCGCCGGGCCTAAGATGGGGGAGAGCGTGGCCGCTGCGACGGCGAGGTCGTCTACGACAATGCCGTGCGCAAAGAAGGTCGTTGCGGCCAGGATGACCATGGCCGAGTTGATTGCCCAGCCCACGCCCATCGAAAAGAGCGTGTCGAAGAGCTCGTAGCGTAGACGCTCTTCGATAACTTTCTCGCCTTGGCCTTCGAAGTGCATGGATTGGATGACCTCGGAGTGCAGGAAGAGGTTGTGGGGCATAACGACCGCACCCAGGACACTCACGATAATCGCGGCAGAGCCAGTGGGCATACTGGGCGTGATCCAGCTTGCGGCGGCCTGCGGCCAGTCGACCTTGACCAGTGCAAGCTCGGCCAAAAACGAGAGTCCTACCACGCCTACGAAGGCGATAATCCATCGCTCGGCGCGCTTGTAGGAGCTCGTCATGAGCATCGCCATCGATACTGCCGCCACGATGACGCAGCCCGCGCGCACGGGCAGCCCAAAGAGCATTTGAAGGGCAATCGCGCCGCCCAGGACTTCGGCCATGGCGGTGGCGATGGTCGCGAGATAGGCACTGGCGAGTACCGTGCGCCCAACGAAGTGGGGGAGGTAACGTGTCGTGGCCTCGGCAAGACAGGCGCCCGTGGCGATACCCAGGTGTGCCGCGTTGTGCTGCAGCACAATGAGCATAATCGTGGACAGCGTGACGATCCACAGCAGCGCGTAGCCAAACTGCGAGCCCGCGGCCATATTGGAGGCCCAGTTGCCCGGATCGATAAAGCCGACGGTCACGAGCAGCCCGGGGCCGATATGCCGCGCAATGTCTAGGCCTCCGTGACCGCCGGTGCGCCGGGAACCAAAGTGTTGTTTGAGATGGTTGAGCATGGTGCGCTCCTGCGTGCCGTTTGTTTGACGCCGCAAAGGATACCCGTTTTAGGCTCGAAGTTAACCAAGACTAACAAAATTGCTGTATTTGAATAGGATGATGAAGGGGGCTGCCGAAATGTCTTGATCTGTAACAACTAGGGATGGAAATTTAACCTAGGTGTTACAGATCAAGACAAGAAGAAATGGTCCTATGGAAAATCTCGATCTGTAACAGTTAGCTGCAAAAACTGGCCCTTCGTGTTACAGATTGAGACATTCGGAACCGTCTCTCGAAAACATCTCAATCTGTAACAGTTAGTCGTCGAAATTGGGTCTTCCTGTTACAGATTGAGATGTTTGAAGCGGTGAGTTTACAGGTCGAACTTGGGGCCCTTGTCGTTGTCCTTGAGGTCGGCGGTGTCCGCTCGTAGGGCGTGCGTTACGCGATTGTTTCGAAACGGGTGGGAAACACAACGGGCCGGCGATGCTCCTAGTATGCCTATTCAACTGACTGTCTAAATATCTAGGGGAGGATCGCGATGCAGGCAGATTCCGCTCAGCAGCAGGGCCTTTATCGCCCCGAATTCGACCACGATGCATGTGGCATCGGCGCGCTTGCCGATATCAACGGCGAGCGCCATCACCAGATCCTGGACGACGCACTGTCCATTCTGGTTAACTTGGAGCACCGCGGTGGTACGGGACTCGAGAAGAACACCGGCGACGGCGCCGGCATCCTGTTCCAGGTTCCGCATCACTTTTTCCGCAAAGAGGCCCAAAAGTGCGGCCAGATTCTGCCGGCAGAGGGCGACTATGGCGTGGCCATGCTGTTCTTCCCGCAGGACGACAAGGGCGTAGAGGATGCCCGTCGCGTGTTTGAGGAGGGCTGCGCCGAGGCCGGCGTGCCACTGCTCTTTTGGCGCGAGGTGCCGGTCGACCCGCACGACCTGGGCGAGACGGCGCGTGCCTGCATGCCCACCATCCTGCAGGCCTTCCTGGGCCGCCCCGACGACACGCCCGCCGGCGATGCCTTCGAGCGTCGCCTGTACGTGTGCCGCCGCACCATCGAAAAGAAGGCCGATGCCGAGTTTGCCCTGCGCGACAAGATCTTCTACGTCTGCTCCATGAGCTCGCGCACTATCGTGTACAAGGGCATGCTCGTCGCCACACAGATGCGCCGCTTCTTCATCGACCTCAACGACGCCGCCGTCAAGACGGCCGTGGCGCTCGTCCACTCGCGCTACTCCACCAACACCACGCCCAGCTGGGAGCGCGCGCACCCCAACCGCTTTATCATCCACAACGGCGAGATCAACACCCTTAAGGGCAACGTCAACTGGATTCGCGCCCGCGAACCCAACCTGTACAGCCCCGTGCTGCAGCACGATCTTGAGCGCGTGATGCCTATCATCAACCGCGAGGGATCCGATTCCGCGATTCTGGACAACGTGCTCGAGTTCCTGGTCATGAACGGTCGCCCGCTCACGCGTGCCGCGTCCATGTTGCTGCCCGAGCCGTGGGACCACAACGACAGCCTGAGTGAGGAGCGCCGCGCCTACGACGCTTA
>URVD01000090.1 GCA_900551195.1 uncultured Collinsella sp. | reverse complement strand
ATCTGCAAGTAAGCCTGTAAGCCGGGTTCTGTCGTGAACGGTCATTTATCTTGTCTGCACGTTACCGTGCAGCTCCACGCACGCTACCCGAACGCGGACCGGGCCGGCCCATAGCGTTCCTATTCGCGCTTGCTCCGGATGGGGCTTGCCAAGCCGCCGTGTTGCCACGACGCTGGTGGTCTCTTACACCACCGTTTCAGCTTTTCCCTTTACGCCTTGCGGCGCAGGTGGGAGTCTTCTTTTCTGCGGCGCTTTCCGTCGGATCACTCCGCCCGGCCGTTAGCCGGCATCCCGCCCTCTGGAGCCCGGACTTTCCTCACGCGTACTGCAAGCAGCACATCGCGCGACCGTCTGGCCCACTCAGCAGTGCAAGAGTGTAACACACCGTTGCCGCAGGCAATGGCACAACGCAAACGCTCGACACGATAAACCAAGAACCGCCATGCGTTACAATGGTCCTGTCGATGGGCAACGTCGTCAGTCGAGACGCGACCGCGCTCCGCACCCCTCCGTCTACTCGGTGTGTTCCCGCCTCCTCCCCGAGGCGGGATGTCGGCATTTTTCATGCACCGACAACCCAATAGCAAACAGACAACCCGGGCAGCATTGCGCACGGGCAGCATCGCGTGCATCAGAAGCAAATGCAAAAAGGGACCCGTCCATTGCGGACGGATCCCTTAAAACAAGTGATCGTCAAACCGATTTACTCGGCGTCGGTCTCCTCGTCCTTCTTCTCGGAAGGCAGCGGGGTAACCTCGATCTCGACGCCCAGAGTCTCAGCAGCGGACTTCATGGACAGGGAGATACGACGACGGTCGAGGTCGATCTCCATGACCTTGACCTGAACCTTGTCGCCCACGTGGGTGACCTGAGAAGGCTGATCGACGTGCTTGTTGGCCATCTCGGAGATGTGCACCAGGCCCTCGATGCCCTCGCCCAAGTCGACGAAAGCGCCGAACGGGACAAGCTTAGTCACAGTGCCCTCGACGATAGCGCCGACGGGGTACTTCTTGACCAGTGCACGCCACGGATCCTCGGTGGTCTGCTTGAGACCCAGGGAGATGCGCTCGCGGTTGAGATCGACGTCGAGAACCTCGACCTCGACCTCCTGGCCGACCTTGACAACCTCGGAAGGATGGTTGACGTGGTTCCAGGAGAGCTCGGAGATGTGGATGAGGCCGTCGATACCGCCGAGGTCGACGAAGGCGCCGAAGTCGACGATGGAGGAAACGGTGCCCTGGAGACGCATGCCAGACTTGAGCTTGGACAGGATCTCGGAGCGCTCGGCCTTACGGGACTCCTCGAGCACGACGCGACGGGAGAGGACGACGTTGTTGCGGTTGCGGTCCATCTCGATGACGCGGGCCTCGATGCGGGTGCCCATGTAGGAGGTGAGGTCCTTGACACGACGGAGGTCGACGAGGGAAGCGGGCAGGAAGCCACGCAGGCCGATGTCGAGGATCAGGCCGCCCTTGACAACCTCGATAACCTCGCCCTCGACGTTCTCGCCGGAGTTGAACTTCTCCTCGATGCGGTTCCAAGCACGCTCGTACTCGGCACGCTTCTTGGACAGGACCAGACGACCGTCCTTGTCCTCCTTCTGGAGAACCAGAGCCTCGATGGGATCACCGAGTGCAACGATGTCTGCAGGGTTAGCGTCCTTGCGGATGGACAGCTCGCGGACCGGGATAACGCCCTCGGACTTGAATCCGATGTCAACGAGCACCTCGTCATGCTCGATCTTAACGACAGTGCCGTTAACGAGATCGCCCTCATCAAAGTCGGTAATCGTACCGTCGATGAGGTTGTTCATCTCCTCCTCGTTGACATCGTCAAGAGAGAAAATGGACGAGTTCTGAATCTCACTCAAAGGTGGACCCCTTTCGAACTACGGGGCCCCGATTGCTAGGACCTACAGAAGGGTGCGACAAGCACACAACGTTTAGGAACACTCGGGAGCCGACAGATACTAATGTGACGCTTATGCAATCACGTTCGTATAGGTTACGGGGAAATGAGTTCGATTTCAAGCGTGAACTGCGATTTTTTACTCGTGTGGAGACTTTTTCGTAATCTTATGAACACACGTCTCCGCAACTTGACGATAACCAGCCAGGCATTCGGCTTTGGGGTAAAGTATCCGGAGCCAACGATTCTAGATCGATTTTTCGAGAAAGGTGCCCGCGTGCTCAAAGCAGTCGTTTTCGATATGGACGAAACGCTTCTCAGCATCAACCTCAACGCGTTCATCCTCCGCTATTTTAAGGATGTCTCTTCGATGCTCGCGGATATCGGGCGCCGCAGCCGCGGTGGCACGATGGCGCGCCTCGGCACCATCCTGGTCGACCTCAACGCCAATCGCCGCAGCGGCACGGACAACCGCACCAATCTTGAGTTTTACCAAGAAGAGGTCGAGCGCCGATGCGGGATCTGCCTCTCCGATCCCCTCATCTACGAGGCGTTTACCTACTATGACCGCGAAATTCTTCCGTACAAGAACGACGAGGTCATTAACGCCCACGCTATGCCGGGCGCGCACGCCGCGCTCCAGGCCGTACAGGACGCTGGACTGCGTTGCGCGCTCTTTACCAACCCCAGCTTTCCCCAAGGGGCCATCGAGTGCCGCATGGGCTGGGGCGACCTGGCCGATGTTCCCTTTGAGCTCGTCACGCACATGGGAAACACCACCCGCTGCAAGCCCGATGCCACCTACTATCTAGAGCAGCTTCAGGTGATGGGGCTCGAGCCGCACGAGGTCCTTATGGTGGGCAACGATCCCAAGCGCGACTTCCCGTCCCCCGATTGCGGCATTCAAACTGCCTATGTTGGCCAGGGAAAACCGGGACGTGCCACCTGGCGTGGAACCATGGAAGACTTCGCCCGCGACTTTAACGCCGTAATCGAAGCCTTCTACGAAC
The DNA here is from genome assembly GCA_900551195.1 of uncultured Collinsella sp. Lineage (GTDB taxonomy): Bacteria > Actinomycetota > Coriobacteriia > Coriobacteriales > Coriobacteriaceae > Collinsella. The sequence goes on along the minus strand of URVD01000090.1, from coordinate 4,377 downwards.
ACCAAGTAGCCGACGAACTGTCCTAGCACACTTGGGTTTTGCCGATCATGATGTTGAGGATCTCGACGTCGGTGTCCTTCATGCCCACGCGGCCTACGTAGCCCATGCTGGCGATTGTCTGCTCGACGGTATCCTGGATCAGGCCCTCGCCGGCGCGAAAGCCGCGACCCTGCATGGCCATATCGTGACCCAGAATTGCCGCATCGACGGCAGCGGAAATCTTGGCGGCGCAGCTCGCCTTGGCGCCATCGCACACGATGCCGCCCACGTTACCGAGCGTATTCGAGACCGTCGCGCCAATCTGCTCGCGCGTGCCACCGCACAGCCAGGTAATCGCGGCGCCGGCGCCGCACGCGGCGCAAATAGCACCGCAAAACGCCGAGAGCGCACCGATATAGCTCTTGATATGCACGGCGATAAGATCGGACAGCATCACGGCGCGCACCAGGCGCTCGTGGTCGCAGCGCAGGTACTCGGCATACTCCATAACGGGCAGTGCGCAGGTAATACCCTGATTGCCCGAGCCGCACACAATAGCGACCGGCAGCGCGCAGCCGTTCATGCGGGCGTCGGACCCGGCGGCTGCACGGGCACGGGCACGGCAGGCGACGTCATCGGCGCGAGCGCCCAACAGTGTACGGCCCACCTCGGCACCCCAAGCGTGCGCGAGACCCTCGGCACTGATCGCACCGTTCAGCTCAATCTGACGCTCAACGGCAGCGCGGGCACCATCGATGTCGCCGTCCTCGATAAAGTCGATGATGGACTCAATCGACATGGGCGTGTCAGCGCTATCTGCCTCACGCTCGGCCACAACGCGCTCGGCGCAGGCGGCACACTCCCCCGCCGACTTGCCGCATACCGGAATACCGTCGAGCGTATGGCACGTGACATTGGTGTGGTGGTCGGTGATCTCGACGACTGCGGTATGGCCCCCGGCCGTGGCAGTCACCTTGATGTAGAGGTTGGGCACACCCTCGACAAGCGACACATCGCAGTAACCGGCATCGGCGAGGAGCTCGGCCACGCGAGCGCGGTCTTCATCGTTAACGCTCTCGAGCACCTCGAGTGCGCTCTTAGCGTCGCCGCCCACGGCACCCAGCACGGCCGCGGCCTCAATACCGTGCATACCGCCCGAGTTGGGCACGGTCACGCTCTTGACGTTCTTGATGATGTTGCCCGAGCAGGCAACATCCATATGATCGGGTTCGCAACCGAGCGTCTGGCTCGCCAGCGCCGCTGCATAGGCAACGGCAATGGGCTCGGTGCAGCCGAGCGCACAAACAAGTTCGCGGTTCAAAACATCGCAAAACGCGGCATCACGGATGGAATCGGTGGGCATAGGTATCTCCTGCTTGCATAACGGGCTGGGCTCTCAAAAAAGTTAGCTCCTTTATTTGATAACAATGCATCAAAAACCGCAACCTTCGTTCCGGCGGACGGCGCTCAACCGCAAACTGGCGGAATTATTCATGGGAAACCGGTCTTGTTGCAAGCTAAAGCGTTTGACCAAAAAACGCCCAAGCGTTTACGCAAAAGTCGCGCTATCATGCAGTCGAACGCGGTAAAACCTTTAGCATTTGCGCCGCACAGACCAGAGAGGAACCATCCATGAAGATCGGTATCGGTAACGACCACGCCGCCGTCGAGCTCAAGAACATCATCTCCGAGCACTTGAAGGAGCGCGGCTGCGAGGTCGTGAACTTTGGCACCGACACCTCCGAGAGCTTTGACTACCCCATCGCCGGTTACAAGGTGGGTAAGGCTGTGGCTAACGGCGACGTCGACCTGGGCATCCTCATCTGCGGCACCGGTGTCGGAATTAGCCTGGCTGCCAACAAGGTCGAGGGCGTACGTGCCGTTGTGTGCTCCGAGCCCTTCAGCGCCAAGCTCTCCCGCATGCACAACAATACCAACGTGCTCGCCTTTGGCGCCCGCGTCGTGGGCTCCGAGCTCGCCAAGATGATTGTCGACGAGTGGCTCGACGCCGAGTTTGAGGGTGGTCGTCACGAGCGTCGCGTTAACCTCCTCAACGAGATCGATCACACGCGCGGCCTTAAGATCGTCGACGAAGCCTAAACCATTCAGTGCCACAAGCTAACAGCAGGGGCCCGCTCAGAACACATGTCCGAGCGGGCCCCTTCTTAGTAGCTTTTTGAATAAAAAGAGCGCAGCGGATGAAGTTCCGCGGCGCCCAAGCCACACGCTAACAGCTTTAAGGAGTCAAAGCTGGTTTAGCCAAAGAAGCGCTTGATCTCGATCTCGGCGTTCTCCAGGCAGTCGGAGCCGTGGATCACGTTGGCGTTGACATCGACGGCAAAGTCACCGCGGATGGTGCCAGGAGCAGCATCAAGCGGGTTGGTAGCGCCCATAAGGGTGCGCATCTTGGAAACAGCGGAGAGACCGGAAACGACCATCTTGACGACCGGACCGCTCGTCATAAAGTCGCACAGACCGCCAAAGAAGGGCTTGTCTGCCAAGTGGGCGTAGTGCTCCTCGACGGTAGCGCGCTCGAGCGTGGTCATCTCCATGCGCTCGATGACAAGGCCGCTGCGCTCAATGCGAGCAACGATCTCGCCGATCTTGCGGTCGCGCACAGCGTCGGGCTTAATCATGATGAAGGTCTTCTCGATAGCCATAAGGTAGCCTTTCAAGTAGGTTCGCGCGTGCCCAAGTCCCATTCCGGCACCCGCCTGGACTGCATCGTAACAGAGTTTTAGCTGCAGTTAAACAAAAAGCTGCCTATTGAAACGATACAATTTATTAAAGCGCTCCATATGTGTCACTTCTGTTTCGCAGCCCGATTAGAGTACCATCCGACCGCCCATCAACCGCATCGAACAGAGCAGGCGGTCGGTTGCCACCCGCAAACGTACCCCCTTCACAACCTGCCCAAAGGTCCTACAGAAGTTCTCGACAAGCCCCTCCCCCATAGCAACAAAATACGGACGCCCACATCAGCAGACGTCCGTAAAGCAAAACCGATTTATCAATACATGGCCAAAACGGCTTCAGCCAAACCTCTACTTTGCCCCGTGACCCATCTCGACGACCTTGGTCAGCGATCCAAACACACCCTCGTCGGCCACGAGCTGTGCCTCGGCACGCTCAAGCTGCACGGCAACAGCGGCAGGAGCGGTACCGCCCTCGGTCGTGCGCGCGGCGACAATCGACGGGATGTCGAGCGCCTCGGTAATATCGCGCTCAAAGAGCGGGCTTGCCTCCTGGAATACCTCAAACGGCAGGTCCTCAAGATTGCAGCCGCGCTTCTCACACATCAGGACCAGATGGCCCACCACGGCATGCGCCTCGCGGAACGGCAGACCACGCTTAGCCAGATAATCGGCAACATCGGTGGCGGCAAGGTGCCCCACGCCGCACTCGCGCGCCATGGCATCCTCGTTGACGGTCCAAGTCGAAATCATTCCGGCCATAACGGACAGGCACTGCATGAGCGTGTGAGCGGTATCGAGCGCACCCTCCTTGTCCTCCTGTAAGTCCTTGTTATAGGCCAGCGGCAGCCCCTTCATGGTCACGAGCAACTGCACCAGGTTGCCATAGACTCGGCCACTCTTGCCGCGGATAAGCTCGGCAAAGTCGGGATTCTTCTTCTGCGGCATGATGGACGAGCCAGTGGAGTACGAGTCGGAAAGCGTGATAAAGCCAAATTCGGAGCTCGACCACAGCACAATCTCCTCGGAAAGACGCGACAGGTGCATGGCCATGACGGAGCCGGCATAATGCAGATCGAGCAGGAAATCACGGTCGGAAACCGCATCGAGCGAGTTGGGAATCACACCCGCAAAGCCAAGTTCGGCAGCCGTCATCTGACGATCGAGCGGATAGCTCGTACCGGCAAGCGCGGCAGCGCCCAGCGGGCAGTTGTCGGCGGCATCAAAGGCGGCCTTCAAGCGTGTAAAGTCGCGCGCGAACATCCAGGAATACGCCAGCAGATGATGCGACAGCAGCACGGGCTGAGCATGCTGCATGTGCGTGTAGCCCGGCAGAATCACCTTGTCGTACTTCTTGGCCGCATCCACCAGCACATGGCGCAGCTCAAGATTGGCCTCCATGAGCTCCTTGGCCAGCGCCTTGACGCCCAGACGCGTATCAGTCGCCACCTGGTCGTTGCGCGAACGCCCGGTATGCAAGCGCTTACCGGCCTCGCCGATGCGACGCGTCAACTCGCTCTCGACGGACATATGAATGTCCTCATCGTTGATATCGAAGGTGAAGTTGCCGGCATCGATATCCTGTTCGATTCCGGTCAGGCCCTCGGCAATCGCCTGCTCGTCCTCGGCACTGATGATGCCCTGGGCCGCCAGCATCTTGGCATGCGCCTTAGAGCCGGCGATATCCTGCTTATAGAGATGTTTA
>URVD01000089.1 GCA_900551195.1 uncultured Collinsella sp. | reverse complement strand
GCATTGATAGGCATTTTTCCATAATTGTAGGAAATGTGGGTTGCTGGAAGTTGCCCGATCCAGAAGGCTGCTATCGCCTGCCTGAACGGTCCGCGCGATGAGGTCGAGGCGCAGCGTCTGAAGTACCAGGAACGCCGCGATGCCCTGTGCGACGGTCTTGAGGGCCTGGGCTGGGAGCGTCCCAACGCGCATGGCTCTATGTTTGTGTGGGCCAAGCTTCCCGGTGGTCGCACCGATTCCATGGCGTTTTGCGAGGAGCTTATGGAGAAGGCCGGCGTTGTGGTGACGCCGGGCGCGAGCTTTGGCCCTTCGGGCGAGGGGCACGTGCGCATGGCGCTGGTCCTGCCGCCCGATCAGATTGCTTTGGCTGTCGAGGCCATCCGCGAGGCGGGTCTGTATTAGAAACCTGTTTCGACTCGTCAATAGCTCGAAACCGATTTCGTGCAGTTATTTTACGAATTCTGCAAACAATTTCGGTAAACGGTCGATTTTTGGCTGCGAATAGGGGCATAATCAAAGTCCCGATTGGATGTATTGGGATTACGACAAGCCGCTCGGGTCGTTCCCGGGCGGCTTGTTTGTGGAGAGAGATGGGAGTTTCTAATGGTTAACGAGAAGAAGGTCGCTATTGTCGGCTGCGGTTTCGTCGGTTCGTCTTCGGCGTTCGCGCTGATGCAGAGTGGTCTGTTCTCCGAGATGGTCCTCATCGACGTGGACAAGAACCGCGCCGAGGGTGAGGCCCTGGATATCGCGCACGGCATGACGTTTGCCGAGCCGATGAAGATCTACGCCGGCGATTATTCCGATGTCGCCGACGCCGCCATGATCGTCGTCACCGCTGGCGCTGCCCAGAAGCCCGGTGAGACTCGCCTGGACCTGGTCAACAAGAACGTCAACATCTTTAAGTCCATCATTCCCGAAATTAAGAAGTCTGGCTTCGACGGCATTCTGCTCATTGTCTCCAACCCGGTCGATGTTCTGACCTATGCCGCCATCAAGATGTCCGGCCTGCCCGAGGGCCATGTCATCGGCTCCGGCACCGTGCTCGACACTGGCCGTCTGCAGCAGATGCTTGGTGCCCACGTCGAGGTCGACCCGCGCGATGTCCAGGCCTATGTCATGGGTGAGCACGGCGACTCTGAGTTTGTCGCTTGGTCCAGCGCCCAGGTTGCCGGCGTGCCGCTGAACACTTTCTGCGAGCTTCACGGTCATCTGGAGCATGAGGCTGCCGAGAAGCGCATCGCCGAGGACGTCAAGAACTCCGCCTACACCATCATCGAGAAGAAGCACGCCACCTACTATGGCGTCGCCATGGCCGTCAAGCGCATCTGCACCGCCGTCATGCGCGATGAGCAGACCGTTCTGCCCGTCTCCTCGCTCATGGTGGGCGAGTATGGCCTGTCCGATCTTGCCATCTCCATGCCGACGGTCGTTGGCCGCGACGGCGTCGTCTGTCGCGTCCCCGTGCCGCTGAACGATGACGAGCAGCATGAGCTCACCGCCTCCGCCAAGGCCCTCAAGGACATCATCGACAGCGTCGACTTCTCCTGCTAAATCAAGCTCGCTAGAGCGAAAAGCTACAATGAAGGCGTCCGGGTCCACACGGCCCGGGCGCCTTTTTGGTGCAAAGTAACCTGACCCCAATGCACCATAGTTGCCCCAATGCACCATAGTTGATGGGAGGGCCATGTCGGATTCGCCTAATTTTTTAACCTATGCCCAGACGGCGTTTGATCCGTTTGAGGAGAGGCCGTTCTGCGCGGTGGATAGCCTCGTCTTTGCGTGGTTGTCCTATTTGCGTTTGCCGGGTGATATGGCGGAGCTGACGAACTGGCAGGGCCTAGACGTACGCGAGCTGCTGCGTGCCGAGTGCTACCGGGACATGATTGACGACTTGTGGGACCCGGAGGGGAGCAAGGCCTTGCTGGAGGCCGTGGCAGCAAGTCCTCGCTACCGTGGCGTGCACGTTTGCGGCTATCGTGCCGTGAGCGATGTGGTGGCGACAGAGCAGTTTGCAGCCATGGCGTTCCGGTTTCCGGCGGGGTTTAGCTATCTTTCCTTCCGGGGGACCGACAGCACGATTGTGGGCTGGAAAGAGGACTTTAACATGGCGTTCCGGTATCCTGTGCCGGCCCAGGAATCCGCGGCGCGTTATGTGGACGAGGCGGCGGATGCGATTGACGGGCCGCTTTTGTGCGGAGGTCATTCCAAGGGTGGAAACCTTGCGGTGTACGGTGCGGCGATGTGCTCCGATGTCGCCCGTGCGCGAATCGAACAGGCGTATTCCCATGATGGTCCGGGTTTCGTCGAGGAGTTTCTGAACGGCAACGCCTTTGCCGATCTTTCCGGTCGAATCGACAAGACGCTACCTCGGTCGTCGATCTTTGGCATGATGTTTGAGACGCAGGAGGACTATGCCATCGTTGAGAGCACCGAGTTCAGCCTGCTGCAGCACAATCCCTTTAGCTGGGTGGTTGATGGTCGCGACTTCGTGTACTGTGAGCGCCTGTCCGCCGGTGCTCGATACGTTGATGGCTCCATTCGCGAGATGCTGCTTGCAGTTTCGCCTAGCGAGCGCGAGCGTTTTGTAGATGCGTTGTTCTCCGTGTTTGAGGCTACGGGTGCTGAGCGGTTTGCGGATATCGCTGGGAATCTGCGCGAGAGCCTGCCCGTGATGCTCCAGGCTGCGCAAGGGTTTGACAAGGATACGCGACGCTTTGTCTCGCAGACCATCGTGGCAATTCTTAAGTGTGCGCTGCTGCCCAAACGTCCCGAGTTCAGCGTGCCTTCTAGTGGTAAGAGCCTGGCAGAACAGCTCGAGGTATGGCAGTCCGAGCTCCTGCGCTAGCCATTGGTGCAAAGCAACCTGTCCCCGATGCACCAATCTTCGATGCGCCTGGGGCGGGCTCGACCGCTATACTGGTTCGTGCTCAATTCAATCTAGAACGGAATGCCGTATATGAAAATCAATCATGCGATTCTGCATATCCTGGACTTTGACTCTGCCGTCAACGTTATGAGCCAGCGCGAGCTCGATATCGAGAGCCGTACCGTGCGCAACTTCGTGACCACGCATCTGCGCCGCGCACGTACCTCGGCCGACAATAAACGCGCCACGTTTGCCGAGAACTCTGCGTTTGGCGGCGAGCTCAAGGGCTATTTCTTTGGCGAGCGCGAGTTCGTGGATCTGTCGCAGCAGATTGCGGAGTTTATCTCCTCCGAGCTCACCAAAGCCGAGAAAGCCGAGTCAACCGACGTGCTCGTGGCCGATTTTGACGACGATGAGGATGCCCGCTGGTTTGCCGTGATGCTGCTGGGCTCCAAGCAGGCTTTTATGCACGAAGTGGGCCGCGAGGAGGGGGAGGTGCGCAACGACATCGCGCGCCACTACGCCATTCTGCCGAACCCCTCGCAAAAGGTGCCGAGCTATGCCATCGTGCGTGCGAGCACCATGGAGATCGGTTACGTGGACAAGAAGCGCAAGATTGCCGGTGAGGACCGTATGCTTATCCCCGATGGCCTGCTGCAGTGCGACACGGGCGTATCAGGCAAGGAGGTCATCGACACCGTGACGCGTGTGGTCGAGGAAGTCGCCGAGGAGCACGGTGCCAATACGGCCGTAGCGCTCGCTAAGGTTAAGGCTGCCGTTGCCGAGAAGGTTGAGGATGACGAGGAGCTTCCGCCCTGGGATATCGTCGATGAGGTCTTTGAGGACGAACCGGTTATCAAGGAGAGCGTGCGCGCGGCACTGACTGAGGAGAAGGTGCCTGAGCGTGTGCCCGTGGAGCGCAAGCAGGTCGAACGCGCGGCCGTGCGCAACCACAAGATTCGTACCGATACGGGCATCGAGATCAGCTTTCCGGCCGAGATGGGCTCGAACTCCGAGTACATCGAGTTCGTCAACGAGCCCAACGGCCTCATTTCCATCGAACTCAAAAACATCGGCAGCATCGAGAATCGATAAACTGCGCTTGGACGCTGCAGAAAAACAAAGGTCGAAACCCTTCGGGACTTCGGCCTTTTTGCTTGGAGCTGAATTGAGTTGCAGGCTGAGCATACGTCAGCGAAAACGCCCCTAGGCGAGCAAGGTGACGTGAAAGAGGAGGGAAGCGTACTTCGGTACGCGACCGACGATTGAACGTCAGATTGCCGCTTAGGGGCGTTTGCAGCGTCGAGCCGTTACGCGGTTTGGTAAAACCGCGTAACTTCTACAGCCGGCGTAAGCCTTCCTCGAGTCCGGTCTTGCTGTCGGTCTTCTCGTCGCGCATCTTGATGACGCGGGCGGGGACACCGGCCACGACGGCACCAGCGGGGACGTCCTCGACGCACACGGCGCCGGCGGCAACGACAGCGCCCTTGCCTACGTGCACGCCTTCCAGGACCACGGCGTTGGCGCCGATCATGACATCGTCCTCGATGATGACGGGCGTGGCGCTTGCGGGTTCAACGACGCCTGCCAACACGGTTCCAGCGCCGATGTGGCAGTTCTTGCCCACTGTGGCGCGGCCGCCCAGCACGGCGCCCATGTCGATCATGGAGCCCTCACCGATGACGGAGCCGATATTGATGATGGCACCCATCATGATGACGGCGCGATCGCCGATCTCGACGCGGTCACGGATGATCGCGCCCGGCTCGATGCGGGCGTTGATGCCCTTAAGGTCGAGCATGGGCACGGCGGAGTTGCGGCAATCGTTCTCCACATCGTAGTAATCGATGGAATCGGCATTGGCATCAAGGATGGCTTTGAGCTCATCCCAGTCACCAAAGACGGTCTTGCCACGACGACCGCCGTAGACGTGCGCATTGCCCCACTGGACCTTCATGCCGGGCTTCTCGCGCACGTACAGTTTGACGGGCGTCTTTTTGGGCGCTGTGGCGATGTAGTTGATAATCTCCTGGGCATCCATCTCGGCTGCATTGCTCATTTGCTGTCTCTCCTTTGGGTGGATCCGGTTGATACCTGGTTAGGCAAACATGACCTGGTCGAACGTATAGAAGCCGTGCTCGCGGGTGACGAGCTTCTGCGCGGCTGCCAGGGCGCCGTTGACGAAGATCTGACGGCTTGTGGCGCGATGCGTGAGCGTGACTTCTTCGTCCTGGCCAAAGAAACTCACTTCGTGCACGCCGGCGACAGTGCCACCGCGCAGCGAGTGCATGCCGATCTCCTTGGGGTCGCGCGCTCCGCACATGCCCTCGCGGCCATAGACGGGGTGGTAGCCTGCCTCGGGCTCGGCCTCGACTACGGCATCGAGCAGCAATTTGGCAGTGCCGCTGGGGGCATCGACCTTTTGGTTATGGTGCGTCTCGACGATTTCGCAGTCAAAGCCGGGCAGCTCGCGTGTGGCCTGTGCTACCAGATGACGCAGGGCTGCGATACCGATGGAGTAATTGCCGGAGTGCATGACGCGGGCGTTCTGACCCAGCTCGCGCAGGCGATCCATCTGCTCGGGTGTGTAGCCTGTAGTGCCCGAGACCAACGCCGCGCCCGTGCACTCGACATAGGCGACGACGGCGTCAAAGGTCCCGACGTTCGAGAAGTCGATGATGACGTCGGCTGCCGGGGCACTCTCGAGTTCGGACAGATCGAAACCGATCTGGGCGACGATGTCGAAAACGGGCTGACCGGCGGCGTCGACAACGCCCTCGGCGGTAGTGCGGATGAGCGAGCCCATGCGGCCCGTTCCCATAATGACGGTCTTAATCAAGCAGACCAGCTCCCTTCAGAGCATCGGTAAGTGCGGCTTGCGTGTCGTCTGCCATGGGGCACAGCGGCATACGGTAGTTTGCCTCGATCATACCCATCTGAGCGAGCGCTTCCTTAACTGGGATGGGGTTGACCTCGCTAAAGAGGGCATTGATGAGCGGCTGGCCGGCAATCTGGATATCGCGGGCGCGCGCTACGTCGCCGTCCAGATAGGCGCGGCACATGTCGTGCACGAGCTGCGGCTGAACGTCGGCCCACACACTGATGGTGCCCGAGGCACCCAGGCTCATGAGCGGCACGGTGAGTGCATCCTCGCCCGAGTACATGCGGAAGTCATCGGACAGCAGGTGGGCGATCTTGGCCGCGTAGGCGACGTTGCCCGAGGCTTCTTTAATACCCATGATGTTGGGGTGCGCGGCCAAGCGCTCTACGTTGCGCTCGCTGATGCCGCAGCCGCAGCGGCCGGGGATGTTGTACAGGATGCAGGGGATATCTACGGCATCGGCAACGGTCTTAAAGTGCCGGTAGATGCCCTCCTCGTTGGACTTGTTGTAGTAGGGAGTAATGAGCAGCAGGCCGTCGGCGCCCAGGCCCTGATAGGTGAGCGACTTGGTGAGCATGGTCTGCGTGGAGTTGGAGCCCGAGCCGGCGATGACGGGGACACGGCCTGCAACCTGCTTGACCACCGCGGCGACAACGGAGTTGTCCTCATCGTCAGTCATCGTGGCGCTCTCGCCGGTGGTGCCCAGGGTGAGGATGGCGTCGGTACCGTTTTGCAGGTGGAAATCGATAAGGCGCTCGAGCGCGTCAAAGTCGACGCTTCCGTCCTTTTTAAACGGCGTGACGAGGGCGACGATTGAACCCTCGAGATTGCGGATGTCCATGTTCTTCTCCTTCGCTTCCGCGATCTGGATGCGTTTGTTCCACTGAGCGGCGACGGCCAGGCGCTCGTCCTGAGCGCGGCGGCGGGCACTTTCGGCGCGCGACTTGGCCAGCAACTCTCGGCCGCACGGCAGCACGTCGAGCGTGGCAAAGTAATCGACCGGGCGCTCGGCGCGGCGAATGAGGTCGGCCGAGCCATCGGGGCGCAGCAGGACCTCGGCGGAGCGCAGGCGTCCGTTGTAGTTGTAGCCCATGGAGTAGCCATGCGCGCCGGTGTCGTGAATCACGAGCAGGTCGCCCATGTCGATATGCGGCAACTCGCGATCAATGGCGAACTTGTCATTGTTCTCACACAGATTGCCCGTGATGTCGTAGGTGTCCGTAACGGGTGCTGCGGTCTTGTCGGCGCCACCCGGCTGTCCCATCACCGTAATGTGGTGGTAAGCGCCATACATGGCAGGACGGATCAGATCGACGGCGCTTGCGTCCACGCCGATATAGTCCTTGTAGATCTGCTTTTCGTGGATGGCCTTGGTCACCAGGCAGCCGTAGGGGCCCATCATAAAGCGACCCATCTCGGTGCAAATCGCCACATCGCCCATGCCGGCGGGAACCAAGATCTCGTCGTAGGCCGCGTGTACGCCCTCGCCGATGGCACGGATGTCGTTAGCCTGCTGCTCGGGCAGGTACTCCTGTAACTGCGGTATCTCCATCTCCAGCACCTCGTTCTTCGCCTTGTACTGG
>URVD01000088.1 GCA_900551195.1 uncultured Collinsella sp. | reverse complement strand
ACAAGGCGACCGCATACATCGACGTGTTGCACGACCTGAAGGTCGCCTCGCATGAATCCTATGATTCCAAGGACCGTTCGGAGGGCACCATCAACCGCATCAACACCGTCCATTCGCTCCTCGACTCGTTCATGGCCCGTTTCAAGGGAGTGTCCACCAAGCACTTGGGAGCCTACCTCGACTGGTTCCGCTGGTGCCGCACCTTCATGGCGGCGGGCTCGCGCGCGGCGGAGTCCACGGTCGCCCGCCAGCTCGCCAACGGCTCCTGCTCGACCCGTGTCCGCGGCATGTTCGGCCTCGAGCCTCCCCTCATGGACTACTGGGACGGGCGGGCGGCCTAGCGAATTAAAATGGTGGCCACGGAGCAGCGACCGCGGAAGGAGCGGCAATGACATCGAACGTCCCGGCCACCACGATAAGAATCGATCCCGAGGTCAAAAGGGAGGCCGTGGCCGTGCTCGACGAGCTCGGGCTCTCCATGTCGGGCGCCATGAACATATTCCTCAGGGCGGTGATCCGCGAGGGCGGCCTGCCCTTCGACGTCAGGTTGGGATCTGAGGGGAAGGCTGACGGGGAGGGCGGGGACCGCGATGGGCGGGGATAGCCCGATTATTTTCCGGTTCGACGAACAGCCGATCGTGTCAAATTTGGTCTAACAGAGCCAAACAAAATGGGGACGCCCCGCAAGGAGTGTCCCCAGGCGCCGGGTGCCGATCCACAGTTACATCAATCCAAAGTGCTTCGCGGCGTTGTAGATGCCATCGTCGTCTACGGCGGTCGTCACGTAGGTCGCTGCGGCCTTCACGGTATCCTGCGCGTTGCCCATGGCCACACTTGTGCCCACGGCCGAGAACATCGACAGGTCGTTCTCGCCGTCGCCAAAGGCAATCGCTTCACTCGCGTCGATGCCCAGGCGCTCGAGCGTCGCCGCCACGCCCAGGTCCTTGCCGCCGTTAGCGGGAATAATGTCGCAGAACAGGTCGCACCAGCGCGTGGTGAGCGAATGCGACACGGCGTCGGTCACGATATGTTCGTCGGCCGGGTCCACAAAGGCGCAAAACTGGTAGACCGGTGCGTCAAAGGCGTGCTCAAACGGCTCCTCGTGGTAGACGATTCCCGCGTTGCTGCCAGCCGTCACCACGCGCTCGGACAGGCGATTCACAAACGAGTTCTCGCCCTGCATGCACAGCGAGTCGTAGCGCCCCTGCGCCACCTGGTCCACAATCACCGCAACGTCGTCCGGATCGATCGGACAGCTGCGGTAAACCCCCTCGGCATCAAAACAGTGCTGACCCGAGAGCGTAATGTACGCATCCCAGCCCAAGTCGAGCAGCCAATCGGGCATCTGATAGGTCGGGCGGCCCGTGGCGATCACGCACGCGATCCCCTGCTCATGAAAGCTGTCGAGCACCTGCTGCGCCGACGCCGGAATCCGGTGGGTCTTAAAGCTCAGCAGCGTGCCGTCGATATCGAAAAACGCGGCTTTGATCATCCTCGTCTACTCCTCGCCCTCGAGCTTTTCGCTCGCCTCGAGCCACGCCATCTCCAGCTCGTCCATGGCGGCGTGAGCCTCGTCGATCTTTGCCTGCTGCTCGCCGAGCGCCGTGTAGTTGGTGGGATCGACCTGGGCCATCGCGGCCTCGGCCTCCTCCACGCGGGCGCGCTGCGTCTCCATCTTGCGCTCGAGCGAACTCACCTCGCGGCGGAGCTTCTGGCGCTCGGCGTTGGACAGGCCGTTGGGCTGACCGCTCGACTTGGGCTTTTCGGCCACAGCTGCCGCGGCACCGGTGTCGAACGTGCCGGTCTTGGCGCTCGGCGCACCCACGGGCTCGCCCTCGGCGGTGGCGTTGCACAGGCGCAGATACTGGTCCACGCCGCCGGGCATATGCGTCAGGTGGCCGTCGAGCAGCGCCCACTGCTGGTCGGTCACGCGCTCCATCAAGAAGCGGTCGTGCGTCACCAGGATCAGCGTGCCGGGCCAACCGTCGAGCAGATCCTCGACAATCGCGAGCATGTCGGTATCCAGATCGTTGCCCGGCTCGTCCAGGATGAGCACGTTGGGCTCGTCCAGGATCGTCAGCAGCAGCGACAGGCGACGGCGCTGGCCGCCCGAAAGATCGCCGATGCGGCTCCAGAGCTGCTGCGTCGTAAAGCCCAGACGCTCGCAGAGCTTCTCGGGCGAAGTCTCCTTGCCGTCGATGACGTAGTACTTCTTATAGTTGCTGAGCACCTCGCGGATCGTGTCGCCCATATAGGGCTCGAGCTCCTCGAGCTGCTGCGACAGCACGCCAAAGCGTACCGTCTGGCCAATCTTCACGCGGCCGCGCGTGGGCGCAATTTTACCCTGGATCACATCGAGCAGCGTCGACTTGCCAGCGCCATTCTCACCCAAAAGACCATAGCGGTCGCCCGCACCAATGAGCCAGGTCACGTCAGAGAGCACCTGCTTGGGCGCGCCATCGGTATCCGCATAGCCAGCGTCCACGTCGACCACATCGATAACCTGCTTGCCCAGGCGGCTCACGGCTAGGCGCTTGAGCTCCAGCTCGTCACGCACGGGCGGCACGTCGGCGATGAGCTCGCGGGCGGCATCCACGCGAAACTTGGGCTTGGTGGAGCGCGCCTGGGCACCGCGGCTCAGCCACGCGAGCTCCTTGCGCGCCATGTTGCGACGACGCTCCTCGGTAACCGCGGCCATGCGGTCGCGCTCCACGCGCTGCAGGATATATGCGGAGTAGCCGCCCTCGAAGGGATCGACCTGGCCGTCGTGGACCTCCCACATACTGGTGCAGACCTCGTCCAAGAACCAGCGGTCGTGCGTGACCACGAGCATCGCGCCCTGGCCGCGCTGCCAGCGGGCCTTTAAGTGACGCGCGAGCCAGTTGATAGTGCGCATGTCCAGGTGATTGGTGGGCTCGTCGAGCATGAGCACGTCATAGTCGTCGATCAGCAGGCGCGCGAGGTCCACGCGACGGCGCTGGCCGCCCGAAAGCTCGCCCACCGTGCCCTCCCAGGGCACATCGCTAATAAGGCCAGCCAGAATCTGGCGCGTACGCGGACTCGACGCCCACTCATACTCGGGCGTGTCGCCCACGACGGCATGATGCACGGTGTCGGTATCGACCAGGTTGTCCTTTTGGCCGAGCAGACCGATCGTGGTGCCGCGACGGTGCGTCACGCGCCCGTCATCGGGCTCCAGCGTGCCGGCGAGCACGCTCAGCAGCGTCGACTTGCCGTCGCCGTTTTTGCCGACAATACCAATGCGGTCGCCCTCGCCCACGCCGAGCGTCACGCTATCGAAAATATGCTTGGTGGGAAACTCTAGGCTGACGGAATCGCATCCCAAAAGAATCGCCATATGCCCTGCTCCTTCGTAGAAATTCAACGTTGTCCATGATAGCAGCGAGCCCCACCCCAAACCACCACGAAGGCGCCTGTCCCCTTTGTGGCGGTCGTTTCGGTCGCAGAGCAAAAAGGCGGGCCATCTCCCAAAAGAGATGACCCGTCTCTCCAATCAGTCCCGTGACAACCGTGGCCGCCGCGGGCCTCAAGCATGTCCCGGACTAGGAGAACATGCCGGTGAGGTAATCATTCAGCCGCTTATCCTTGGGCCGTTGGAAAATCTCGTCGGTCTCGTCGTACTCGACCATATCGCCCATGTAGAAGAACGCCGTGCGGTTGGACACACGCGACGCCTGCTCCATGTTGTGCGTCACGATGACGATGGCGCGGTCGGCCACAATCGACGACATGAGGTCCTCGATCGCCAACGTCGAGATGGGGTCGAGCGCCGAGCAGGGCTCGTCAAACAGGATCACATCGGGGTTGAGCGCCAGCGTGCGCGCGATGCACAGGCGCTGCTGCTGACCGCCCGAAAGCGCGTAGGCGCTCTTGTCGAGCTTGTCCTTGACCTCGTCCCACAGCGCTGCACCGCGCAGGCTCTCCTCGACCATACGATCAAGCTCGTCACGGTCGGTAATGCCGTGACGCTTGGGCGCAAACGTGATGTTGTCGCGAATGGACTTGCGGAACGGATTGGGCTGCTGGAACACCATGCCAATAGACCGACGCAGCTCGTAGGTGTTCTCGGTCTTGGTGTTCACGTTGCGCCCGCGGTAGTTGATCTCGCCCTCCACGCGGCAGCCGCGAATCTCGCGGTTCATAAGGTTGAGGCTGCGCAAAAAGGTCGACTTACCGCAGCCCGAAGGCCCGATGAGTGCCGTGATCTCGCCCTTGTGAAACTCGAGCGACGTATTGTGCAGGGCATGGTGGTCGCCATAGTACACGTTGACGTCCTTAGTGGAGAGCACGACCTCGTCGCTCACGGCCTTGCCGCTCACGCGCACGCGCTTCTCGCTCTCCCCCACGCTCGACAAAAAGTCCTGGGTCTCGGACGATGCCGCTTCGGTTGCGGGCGTTACACCCATCTCGCTCATTCGGCCGTCATCCTCCTTGCCAGTTGCTTGCCCACGATACGGGCGACTACGTTAAACAGCAGCACGCAAATCATCAGCAGCGCCGCGGTGCCCCAGACGATCTGCTGGGCCTCGGGGCTGCCCTCGCCATAGATCTTGTAGATATGCACGGCGAGCGACTCGCCAGGGCGGAACACGTTCCAGGCACAGGTGGGGCTCGACAGGTTAAAGCTCAAGAAGTTCAGGCGAACCGGCGAGCTCATACCCGAGGTAAAGAGCAGCGCCGCGGCCTCGCCAAACACGCGGCCGGCCGAAAGCACGATGCCGGTCACGATGGCGGGCATGGCCTCGGGAATCAGGATGTGCAGCGTGGCCTCCCAGCGGGTGAGGCCCATGGCCAGGCACGCATCGCGCTGGGCCTGCGGCACGTCCTCGAGCGCCTGCTGGATCACGCGCACCAGGATGGGGATATTGAACATGGTGAGCGCGACAGCGCCGGAGATGATGGAGTACTTCCAGCCCAGCTGCACCGAGAACACCAGAAAACCGAACATGCCGACGACGATGGAAGGCAGCGAGGACAACGTCTCGATGGCGGTGGAGGCGATGTCGCGGATAGGGCCGTTCGGCGCGTACTCAACCAGGAAGACCGCTCCGCCCAGGCTGATGGGCACCGAGATGACTAGAGTGATCAGCAGCAGGTAGAACGAGTCGAACAGCTGGTAGAGCACGCCGCCCTGCGTTCCGTTGGCGCGCGACGGCTCCGTGAGAAAGCCCGGCTGGAACAGCGTCGAGATGCCCTCGAACAGGATATAGGCCACCATGGAGACGACGATGAGCATGACGATGGCGACGATCGCCGTCAACACGCCCGTGGCGAAGCGGTCCTGCTTTTGGACACGCCCGAGCCTCGCCTCGTCGATGTGGATACGCGTGCTAGCCACGAGCCTTCGCCCCCTTGCGGCCGATAAGGTGGATGATCAGGATGAAGATGAGACTCATGCCCATCAGCAGCAGGCCGAGCGCCCACAGAACATCGTCTTGGGCCGAGCCCTCGGCATAGACTGCCATGGACGTGGTGAGCGTGGTGGTGATGGTCGAAGCCGGCGACAGCAGCGACGTCGGCATGGCCTCGATGCCGCCGATGACCATGCGCACGGCGAGCGTCTCGCCAAAGGCGCGGGTCATGCCCAAGATAACCGCGGTCATGAGCGACGGCATGGCGGACTTGAGCACCACGTGCCAGATGGTCTGCCAGCGGGTGTAGCCCAGCGCGAGCGAGCCCTGGCGGTAGCCGTCGGGCACGGCGCGCAGGCCATCGACCGAAAGCGTGGTCATCGTCGGCAGAATCATGACCGCCAGCACGATGGCGCCGGGCAAGATGCCCAGGCCCGTGCTCACATGGAAAACGCTCTTCATAAGACCGACGACCACGTGAAAACCGATCAGGCCAAAGACGACCGAGGGGATGCCGGTCAAAAGCTCAATGAGCGGCTGAAAGATCTTAGAGCCAAACTTAGGGCTAATCTCGACCGCAAAGATGGCAGAGCCGATGGCGATGGGCAGCGCGATAAGCGTGGAGAGCACCATGACCGCAAACGAGGTGACGATCAGGGGCAGGGCGCCGGTATAGGGCAGGCCGTTTTCGGCCGTGTTGGCCAGGTCCCACTTGGTGCCGGTGAAAAACTCGACGACCGAGACGCCGTCCTTGACAAAAGCCGAGAGGCCCTTTTGGGCGACCATAAAGATGAGCGCGGCAACGACAAGCGTCACGAGCGCTACGCACGCGCCCGTGACGCCCAGGCCCACGTTCTCAAGGTCGCGCTTTGGCAGCTGTTTTGCCATTGCAAACCTTTCCGGGGCGATTACTTATTTAGCAGAGACCTTGCCGCTGGCGTCCTTGACGACCTTCATGGCAGAGACGGGGATAAAGCCCTGCTCCTCGACGAGCTTGCCCTGGACGTCGTCGGAAAGCATGAACTCCAGGAAGGCCTTGGTGGCCTCGTCGGCGTCCTTGGAGCAGTACATGTGCTCGGTAGCCCAGATCTTGAAGGAGTCATCAGTGACATTCTTGCTCTTGGGCTCGACGCCCTCGACCTTGATGGCGTTGAACTTGGAGTCATCGAAGTGCGAGAAGTCGAGGTAGGAGATGGCGTTATCGGTGCTGCCCATCTGAGTCTGGACGTCGCCGGACTTGTCGAGCTCGGCGTCGCCCTTAAAGTCGACGGCCTCGTCGCCAAAGACGGCGGCCTCGAAGGTGGCGCGGGTGCCGGAGCCGGCCTTGCGGTTGAGGACGACGATGGTGGCGTCGTCGCCGCCGACCTCCTTCCAGTTGGTGATCTGGCCAGAGAAGATGCCCTTGAGCTGCTCGAGGGACAGGTCGTCGACCGTCACGTTCTTGGAGACGACGGGACCCATGCCCACGACGGCGACCTCGTGGTCGACGAGGTTCTTGACCTGGTCGGCCTCGAGCTTGGTCTCGGCGAAGACGTCGGAGTTGCCGATGGTGACGGTGCCGGCGGCAACAGCGGTCAGGCCCTTGCCCGAACCGTTACCCGAGCCGGAGACGGAGACGTCCGGGTTGGCATCCATGAACTTCTCGGCAGCGGCCTCGACGAGAGCCTGGAACGAAGAGGCACCGTCGTAGGTCACCTCGCCGGAGACGGACTCGGCAGCAGCGGCGCTACCCTTGTCGGCGGCGTCGGATGCGCCGGAGCCGCCGCAGCCAACGAGACCGAGACCGACGATGCTGGCAAAACCACCAGCGAGGCCGAGGAACTGACGACGAGAATAAGCCTGATCGAGCATGATCTTCCTTTCGTACATGCGACTCGCGGGCACCCTGCCCGCTTTGCTGTTTGGAAAGATACGACCTCGATCGGGCAGCGCCCGCGCCAGCTGCGGTTTCTTACGGTCATTTGATAGACCCTTACCGCAAGCTCTGCCCAGCCTTTACAAACGGATAACAAACCCGCCACCAAGCATGACCCGCCTTTTACACCAAATGATCCGTTTTCCTCCGTCCCCAAGGGATCATTTTCAGAA
>URVD01000087.1 GCA_900551195.1 uncultured Collinsella sp. | reverse complement strand
GTTAGTCCCACAATCTTTCCGCAGGACGGAGGAAGCCCCCGCCGCACGAAGTGCGCAGCGGGGGCTTCCGACATGTCCGAGGACGATTGCGGGGCTAACGGGCAGGGCCCGCCGAACCAAGTTAGGCAGCCGGGCAGATCTTCTTGAAGAGCTCGATGACGTCGTCGAGCGTCGCCTCGCGCGGGTTGCCCGGGAAGCAGGCGTCAGCCATGGCGTCCTTGGCCAGGACCTCGATCTCGTCGGCCTTCATGGCCTCGCAGACATGCGGAATGTTCACGTCGGCGGAGAGTTGCTTGACGGCGGCGATGGCGGCGTCGGCAGCCTCGTCGGTGCTCATGCCCGTGGTGTCAACACCCATGGCAACGGCAACCTTGGCCAGGCGCTCGGCGCAAACCGGCTTGTTGAACTCCATGGCGATCGGCAGCAGCATGGCGCAAGCGACGCCGTGCGGAGTGTCGTAGTGGGCAGACAGGGTGTGAGCCATGGCATGGTCGATGCCCAGGCCGACGTTGGAGAAGCCCATGCCGGCGACATACTGGCCAAGAGCCATGCCCTCGCGGCCGGAGCCGGGCTGACCAGACTTGGCCTCGGCAACGGAGTCGCGCAGGTTCTCGCTGATCAGCTTAATGGCCTCAAAGTGGAACATGTCGGAGAGCTCCCAAGCACCCTTGGTGGTGTAGCCCTCGATGGCGTGGGTCAGAGCATCCATGCCGGTAGAAGCGGTCAGGCCGGCGGGCATGGAAGCCATCATGTCGGGGTCGACGACGGCGACCTCGGGGGCGTCGTTGGTGTCGACGCACACGAACTTGCGGACCTTCTCGGGGTCGGTGATGACGTAGTTGATGGTCACCTCGGCAGCAGTACCGGCGGTCGTCGGCACGGCGATGGTGAACACGGCGTGGTTCTTAGTGGGAGCAACGCCCTCGAGGCTGCGGACATCGGCAAACTCGGGGTTGTTGATGATGATGCCAATGGCCTTAGCGGTGTCCATGGAGGAGCCGCCACCGATGGTCACGATAGCGTCAGCTTCGGCGGCCTTGAAGGCCTCGACGCCGTCCTTGACGTTCTGGATAGTGGGGTTGGGCTTGATCTCGGAGTAGAGGCTCCAAGCGATGCCGGCGGCGTCGAGCTCGTCGGTCACCTTAGCGGTAACGCCAAACTTGACCAGGTCGGGATCGGAGCAGACGAAGATCTTCTTGTAGCCGCGACGCTGGAGCTCGCCGGGGATCTCCTTGATGGCGCCGGAACCATGATAAGAAATGGTATTGAGAACGAAACGATTAGCCATTGATAGCCTCCCATCGTGTGCGGGGCACCCATTACGCCCCGCGCTGCAAGTTCCATCCTAACGCTTTTGAAACAAAAAATGCATGAGAACGTCAAAAGTGTTAAAGCGTTTCAACATAATAACGGAGCCCCAGCCCTTCCCTCCCGACTGCAGCGAAGGCTAGATTATAGGAGCAATTGCCCAAAGAATACGACCAACTCAGTCTATAAATTGTTTCTGTTTTAGCAATATATGTTTGACAATACGTTTATAAAAGGATACTTTATAGTAATTAATATGCATGCAGCAAATAGTGTCATTCATTTTGTTAGAAATTGCCCATGCGGTTATTGCAGCTGCATGTACCGCAACGTACAGCGCAATTCTCCGCACGAAGTAGAAGACGGTTCCAATTCGATCGAGGCGATGACGCGTGATGGCTACTGGTCCCAAATCGAGCAAGACGGCTACAAACGAATATCGAATCTCAATTGAAGGTAATCCTTATCCGCATACTCTGGCTCTCATCAACCCAGCGGGAGACAACCTCAACATCAAAAGACATGGGTTCACGGGTCCACTAGGACAGCTATTGAGTCTTAAATACACCGTTTATGACGATACAAATGAAAAGCTCTTTACTGTCGTCGACGGTGGTTTTAGTAACATGCCCAGGGTTGCGCTCATCATCGAACACAAGGAAGTTGCGGTGTTCGATTATGGTCTAAACAGACTTGAGATGAAGTGCGTAACGAACATACCGAATTACGCAATAAAAGGTAACTTCCTATTTGGAGATTACGATATATTCAGCCAACAGGAAGTGAAGCTATCTTCAGTTATCGTCCTTCAATGTGATAAACAATCGTGCTTTAGCATACAGGTTTTGGATAAAGCCGAATTAGCCGCCGCAATTGGAATACCTACAGCCATTGCCCTTCTTAGGGCTCGGATTGAAGAGCATCTCGAATAAATCGCAAAAAGCAGTTCGTAACAACATTCAGGAGCTAGATAGTTTTTCTGGCTCCTGAATGTTGTTACGAACATGCACCTTAGCGCTTAAGACTCGTGGTCTGCCAGTCAGCTACGATGCGGACCCATTTCCTGTGCAAGTCGCGTTCGCGATCGATAAACATGATGGCAAACGCGATAAACAGCAGCATGCTCGCCACCGCAATGGCGTGCAGCCCCATGCGCTCGATGCACCAGTTGCCCAGCACGGCGCCAAACACAAAGGTAAAGATCACACCAAAGTACAGCAGGCCGTTTTCCAAAAAGCCGCGCTTGTGGGTGATGATGTAATCGTCCACGTTTTGCAGTGCGTTGCGCAAGTTGCCGATGCACATGGTCGTGGCGATGCCGTGTCCATGAATCTTGCGGAAACTCTCGACCTGCATACCGCAGGCAAACGAGGTAAGGCAGTTGGCGAGCAGGTTGAAATCGCCACCGGGAATAAAACTCACGCCCAGCAAGATGACGGCTTCAAAGAACACCGTCACCTGGCGCCAGTGAATCACGCTGCCAAAACGCTCGTGTACCAGGTCGGCAAGCATAATGCCCACGGCAAACGACACCACAGGGAAGAAGTAGCGCCCCGCAAGTGCCCAATTGCCCTCCGAGATGCTCACGCCCACAAGCAGGATGTTGCCCGTCTGCGCGTTTGCGAAAACATGGTCGCGCCCAATGTACGAATACACATCCATAAAGCCGCCGGCGAGCGCCAGGATAATGCCCAGTTCGATGGACTCCGATATCTGTTTGGCACGCTGCATCGTCGTGCATCCTCCTTGTTGACGACTCTCTCGTGCGTTGGCGGAAACATAGCCGCCGTTCATACTGTAACCCATTGACAACATGGCGTGCGCGCGAGACGGCCCCTTCGACACGGGGATACACAGTCTGGAAACAAACGGCATCCGCATCGACACGCCGATCCGCCAGCCCATGTACTCCACCAGTCTTTTTAGCCCCGTCCCAAAAAGACTGGTTACAATTACGTGCAGCATACAAACACCGGGAGGGATCGTGGCAAAAAAGCCTCAGCACGCTCAGAATAACCAGCGCAGTCAGCAGGGCAAACAGGGCCAGCAGCAAAAGCGCGGCGGCAAGGCCCAGGGCGGCCACGCCGCTCATACCCCGGCAGCGCCCGCCCGTCCCTGGCGCCCGGGCCGCGATAAGTTCCTCCCCGTCAGCCGCGCCGATATGGACGCGCGCGGTTGGGACCAGTGTGACTTCGTCTACATCTGCGGCGACGCCTACGTGGACCACCCTAGCTTTGGTATGGCCATCATCAGCCGCGTACTCGACGCGCACGGCTACAAAGTGGGCATCATCTGCCAACCCGACTGGACCGATCCCGCCAGCATCACCGTGCTCGGTGAGCCGCGCCTGGGCTTTTTGGTCAGTGCCGGCAACATGGACTCCATGGTCAACCACTATTCGGTGACCAAGCACCGCCGCCACACCGACGCCTATACCCCCGGCGGCGAGGAAGGTCACCGCCCCAACCGTGCCGTCACGGTCTACGGCAATCTCATCCGTCAGACGTTCAAGGACGCCCCCATCATCATCGGTGGCATCGAGGCGAGCCTGCGCCGCCTGGCCCACTACGACTACTGGCAGGACAAGCTCAAGCGCTCGGTACTGCTCGACTCGGGCGCCGACATCCTCATCTACGGCATGGGCGAGCACGCGATCGTCGAGATCGCCGACGCGCTCGACGCGGGGCTGCCCGTCGATCAGATCACCTATATCAACGGCACCGTTTACCGCACGGGTTCGCTCGACGAGGTCTACGACTACGACCTGCTGCCCAGCTGGGACGACCTTGCCGCTGACAAGCTCAACTACGCCCGCAGCTTTAACGTGCAGCAGCAAAATATGGACCCCATCACCGGGCATCGTCTGGTAGAGCCCTACCCCAACAGCGTCTATGTGGTGCAGAACCCACCGTCGGCCACGCTCACCACCGACGAGATGGACGAGGTGGCCGAACTCCCCTACGCACGCGATTGGCATCCCGATTACGACGCAGCGGGCGGCGTGCCAGCTTTTGCCGAGATCAAGTTTTCAATCAGCTCCAACCGCGGGTGCTTTGGCGAGTGCTCGTTTTGCGCGCTCACCTTCCACCAGGGCCGCGTGCTGCAGATGCGCAGCCACGACTCGATCATGCGCGAGGCCGAGCTGCTCACACACGACCCCGAGTTTAAGGGCTACATCAACGATGTGGGCGGACCGACGGCCAACTTTAGCCGCCCGGCCTGCGACAAGCAGCTCAAACATGGCGTGTGCAAGAACAAGCGCTGCCTATGGCCGAGCGTGTGCAAGAACATGGTGGTCGACGAGAGCGGCTACACGCAGCTGCTGCGCGACCTGCGCCAGCTGCCGGGCGTCAAGAAGGTCTTCGTCCGCAGCGGCATCCGTTTTGACTACACCATGGCCGATGCCTCGGACGAGTTTTTGCGCGAGCTGCTGGAGCACCATGTCTCGGGCCAGCTACGCGTGGCGCCCGAGCATGTGAGCGACGCGGTGCTCTCCGTGATGGGCAAGCCGAGCCGCGCCGTCTACGATGCGTTCTGTCGCAAATTTGAGCGCTTGAACCGCGAATACGGACTCAAGCAGTACGTAGTGCCGTATCTGATCTCGAGCCACCCCGGCTCGACGATGAAGGAAGCCGTGGACCTTGCCGAAGCCGTGCGCGACATGGGCTACATGCCCGAGCAGGTGCAGGACTTCTACCCCACCCCGTCCACCATGTCGACCTGCATGTACTACACCGGCGTGGACCCGCGCACCATGAAGCCGATCTATGTAGCGCGCGACCCGCACGAGAAGGCCATGCAGCGCGCGCTCATCCAGTATCGCAAGCCCGAGAACTACAAGCTCGTGCGCGAGGCGCTGGAAAAAGCCGGGCGTCGTGACCTGATCGGCTACACCAAGCATTGCCTGATCCGTCCCGTACCGCCGCGCCCGGGCGAGACGTCTGCTGGCGGTGGGCATGGCACCGGCAAGAAGGGCGGCAAGCCGCACGGTGACGCCGGCGCTGGCAAGGGGCCTAAGGGCAGCAAGGGTCACGGCGGCATGTCGCGCGCGCAGAACACCGCAGGCCGCAACCGCGCAGCTCAGGGGCGTCAGGGTGCCAACGGAGGCGGTCGCCGCAACTAGCGAAGTGGTGCACTCGCTGCGTCCATCCCACACGCTTGGCGCAGCGAGCGCATTGCCTCCACCAGGATCACGCCGGCGATCGCGACCGTGATTATCACGTCGAGCGGCGTGTTCACAAACCACAGCAGGCCCATGAGATACGACCCGGCATTAAAGGCAAAGTGCAGCAGGATCGTGTAACGGAGCTTTCCGGTGGTCACGAGCACCCAGCCAAAGACCAGACCGGCGGCGCCGGCGTAGCAGCCCTGCACCCAGTTCATATGCATAAAGCCGAAGATTGCCGCCTGCAGCACAATCGCCGCGGCGATGCCCCAGGTACTCGGGGCCGCCCAGGGCACCATGGCGCCGTCTTGCACGTTCGCGCGGCGCCGGCGTTTCCAGAGCGGACGGCACTGCGGGTTAAACGCTCGGAGCGAAAACTCAAAAATGATACCGCGCACCAGCAGTTCCTCGCAAAACGGAGCGCCGAGCACCGTGGTCAGGACGGCCAGATAGCTCGTGTCGCCCATGCCCGTCTCCTCGACAAGCTCGCTGTAATCGGCCGCCGCCTCGGGCAACAGCGACAGCACGGCGTCGGTCACGTAGCCAACGACCACCTGCAGGGCAAGGCCGATCACGATAACGCAGGCGATGCGCCTCCATGCTTTGCCTGCTCCCCCGCCAAGCGGGCGCTCGCCCTGCCAGCGCACCATAAACGAGCGCGGCCACAGATAACGCCACCACAGCAGCGCCATCAAAAACGATACCGTCTGCGCGACGGCCTGAAGCAATTGAATGTCGAGGTCATCGATTGAAAAACCCATGAACACCGATGCGACGCCAAGGGCGGAGAACAAAACGACGCTCAGGGCTATATCGGCAGCGACGACGCCAAAACAGGCAAGCGCCCAAATCATCGCATTGAGCATGCCAACCTCCTCAAAACCGTTCCCTAGTTCTACCACAACTCGGCAGAGAGCTGATCCCATGGGGATGGAGGAAAACGGATCACTTATTGATGAGAATCAGGCGCAGTGCCAAAGGCCCCGTTGGGCGAAATGTCGAACGGAAAGGTGCCGCAGCGATTAAACGCGGCGATAAACATGCGGATGGCGTTGGACGGTGTGGTGCCCACGAGCTGGGTTGCCGCCGCGAAGGCCGCCTTTTCCTCGGGCAAGACCTTCGCGACAACCGGGGTCATGTGTTCTGCCATGGCGCTTCCTTTTTGAAACGACGGTGGTGCGGATAGATGCGGGCCACGCGGCTGGGCGACGGGCTGTGAAGGCAACCCGATTGGCCCGCATCTGGAGTTTGTTTCTGCGGCGTTGGTATTACTTGGTATTCCTAAGTATTACCCCGCAGATAGAATACCACAGCCGACCCCATGGGGACGGAGGAAAACGGATCATTTTGTTGCTGAATTAGTATTTAGAGCGTGATGATGTCAGAGATATCGAGAGCCTGAGCGTCGGCGGCATCGTGCGTGGCGAGCAGCAGCATGCGACCGTCGAGCAAGTCGAGCACGACCTCGGCGCATGCGTCGCGCGCAGCGGTATCTAGACCGGTAAAGGGCTCGTCCAGAATCACCGCATCGCCTGGGCACAGCAGGGCGCGGGCAATCTCGACGCGACGGCGTTGCCCGCCCGAAAGCTCGGCCATGCACGCATTCACATCGATTCCCGGCACCAGCAGGCGCAGCAATGCCGCGGCGCTCGAAGCATCCGCACGCGCATCGGCGCACACCAGCACGTTATCCAGCGCCGAGGCGGACTCGACCAAGCGCGCGTCCTGAAACACCATCGAGCACGGCGCGCACTCCCCCGCTGCCAACGAAAGCAGCGTCGACTTGCCCATGCCCGAAGCACCCATCACACAGATACGCCCGCCCGCGGGCACGTTGAGCACCAGACCGTCGAGCGCCGGCGCCCAGGGCGCACAATCGCCCGCAGCAAGCGCAAGCTCCGCCGCAACCCCGCCGCCAGCAGAACCGCCCGCACGCCCGTGCAAGCCGCGTCCATGCGACAGCACCGCCGCACGCCACGCCGCTGGCCCCGAAGCCGGCTAAGGGCCTATGGTACCGACCGTCTAAGGTGGGGGCGATGATT
>URVD01000086.1 GCA_900551195.1 uncultured Collinsella sp. | reverse complement strand
TCAATGGAATTACGTAAGAGAGGACCGTCCCATGAGCTACAAGACCGTTTGTGTTGCCGGCGGCGGCGTGTTGGGAAGCCAGATTGCCTTTCAGGCTGCCTACTGCGGCTTTGATGTAACGATTTGGCTGCGCAACGAGGGCAGCATCGGCCGCACCCAGCCCAAGATCGATCACGTGCGCAAGGAGTACATCGCGGCAATCGAGGGCATGGAGGACGGTACGGGCGAGTGGTGCGCCGGTATCGCCGATGGCACCCAGCCCTTCGACAAGGAAGCGGCGCTCGCCGCCGTCGAGCGTGCCTACTCCACACTCAAGCTGGAGCTCGATCTTGCCAAGGCCGTGGCCGACGCCGACCTGGTCATCGAGTCTATGGCCGAGGACACCCAGGCAAAGATCGACTTCTACAAGAAGCTCGCCCCGGTTCTGCCGCAAAAGACCGTCATCGTGACCAACTCATCCACGCTGCTGCCGAGCACCTTTGCCAAGTACACCGGCCGTCCCGAGAAGTACCTGTCGCTGCACTTTGCCAACTCTATCTGGAAGAACAACATGACCGAGGTCATGGCACAGGACCAAACCGACAAGCGCTACTTCGACGAGCTCGTCGACTTTGCCAACGACATCCGCATGCTTGCCCTGCCCGTCAACAAGGAAAAGAACGGCTACCTGCTCAATTCCATGTTGGTGCCGTGGCTGCTTTCGGGCCTTGACCTGTATGTCTCGGGTGTGAGTGACCCCAAGAGCGTCGACCTCGCGTGGACGCGCGGCACCGGCGCTCCCAAGGGGCCGTTCCGCGTGTTCGACACCGTGGGCATCCAGACGGCGTACAACATCGTCATGCAGTACCAAAAGGTCCCGGGCTTGGTGAGCCCGCTGCTCAAAAAGATGATGATGCCCTACAACTTTAAGGCCATGGCCTCCGTCCTCAAGAAAATGCTCGACGAAGGTAAGCTGGGCGAAAGCTCGGGCGAGGGCTTCTTTACGTACTAAAAATGATCTCTTGGGGGTGGAAGCGTTGGGGATCTACGGTAGTATGCGACAAGATCTGAATAGGTCGAGCAAGAGCTGTAGTGCGCGTTGACGTTTGGCCAATGAAGCGCAAAAACGCACCGTTCGCCGATACGCCTCTCGCGAGTGGTTGCCATATGGTTTGATGTTGGAAACATATGATTGCCGGCAGGCCGTAGGTGGCGTTTGCGCTGATATCGGAGGTTCCAAGTATGTTTCGTGCTCCGCTAAACAAGTACCGGGCTGGCTAACATGAGCCGCCGTTTTGTCTCGATAACCCTTGCGGTGGTTTGCCTAGCTGTGCTCCTGGGCGCTATAGGGCAGTTCGCTATAAGTCGAGAAACATCCTATATGCAGGAATGCGTTTCCGAAGGCTTTGCCATTGACGGTTACTATCGGGATGACGAAACAAGTCGGGAAACCCTGGCTTTTCTTGAGGAGGACAACTGTCGATGGCAGCTGGTCGACCAAGACGGAATCTGCACAGACGGGCAGTTTAAGCGTACGGATGACCCCAACATCCTGATATTAAAGAAGGAAAACGGCGAAGAATTCGGTACGGTCCACGTGGCGTATATGTCACGCCGACGCGAGCAGGGCCAGCTCTATCTATTTAGAGATACCAAGGTGACCCGATTTTATCTTGTGAGCACCGATCCGGCGTTTACGGTGGAGTCTGGCGATGTCGATGCGGACAGCTGATTCACGGCAATAAATCAGCGAGCGGAGCGCGGCCATGGACCGCGCCCCGCTATTTGCTCGTGGCCCGCGTCACGTCTGCGCCATGTCGTGACTCGCGGCTGCGCGCATCCATCCCACGTCGCGTATTACTGCACATCAAACTCCACGCGATCGAGCTCGGGCACATTGAGGTCGATGAGCTTGCGGGCTACACGGCGGTCGTGTGCCCCAAGCGCCTCGCTTGTCGTCACATGGGCGACAACCTCGCGCTCGACAAGGCCCTCCTCCTCGCCTTCGGTGGCCGAGGTCTCGACGGCAACGGTGTAATCCTTAAAACCCGGCAGCACCGCGGCAAGCTCGCGCGTGGTTTCGGTGACGCCGTAACCGTCCTGCACGCCGGCCTGCGCCGAGCCAATAGACCCCGCCGTCATAACGATGCAGGGGATGGCAAAGATCACCGTGCCCACGATGATGCGGCGGCGCACCTTGTGTGACAGCTCATCGACCTCGGCGTTTTCCTCGGCGGTCACAATGCCGTCGCCGTTGAGGTCACGTTTGAGCGGCACGCGCAAAAGAAGCAGCACGGCTTCGGCAGCCAGTGCGATAAAGACCACGTTGATGCCAAACTCGTAGAGGGCTGAAAGAAACAGCGACCCGCTTGCGATGGCGATGCCATAGCCCGCCGCGCACAGGGGCGGCATGAGCGCGGTCGCCACGGCTACGCCGGCGATGAGCGTGGCGGGTTCCTGGTCGCGCGAGTTGCCCAGTCCGCCCGCAAAGCCGCCCGCGAGCGCGACGGCAAGGTCCCACACAGTCGGTGTCGAGTTGTCGATGATGGCGGCCGTGGTGGTGCCAAGGGGCGAGAGCTTAAAGTACAGCGTGGACGTGATTAGACAAAAGACCATCTGCAGCGCGAGGCCGGCAATCGCCTCGACGGCAATCTCGCGGTCGAGCGTGGCGATGCCGTATGCCATGGCAAGGACCGAGCCCATGAGCGGACAGATGAGCATGGCGCCCACGATGGCGATGTCCGAGTCGATATCGAGGCCGATGCTCGCGATCAACATGGCAATGATCAGGATGCATAAGTGCGAGCCAGTCAGGCGCGCCCCGTTTACAAAGCGCTTGCGAATCACGTGATAGGGCGCGCGTCCCTCGCGTATGTTGAACGCCTGCTTAAGGAAACGGGTGGCATTCTCCATGGCCTCGCTGTGTGCAGGGCGTATACCGTGACGACGATGATGACGCTCGCACAGCCGCTTGATCTGTTGTTTGTCGAGTTCCATGCTTACCTCGTTTAGCTTCTGAGCCGCTTCTTGCGTCTGTCGTCTTTACTCTACACCGCGTTAGGCGAGGTGTCAGACAAGGTTTGTTGACCTGGAAGTCAGGACAATCGACATGGCTAAAACGCCGTGAGGATCATAAGAGTCAAATAGACAAAAAAGCGCGGGGCCGGTTTGATTCCGACCCCGCGCTCTGCGCTGGTGCGTTGTTGTTCGGCCTACCCTAGCAGGCTCAGACCAACAGAGACAAACGCCAGGATAACGCCGACGATGGACTCGCCGCCGAGCAGGCCGCTGGCGACGACCAGGCCCTGCTCCTGGAAGGCGGCATCCTTGGAGGCCTTCTCCTCGTCCGAAAGACCGGCAGCGGCGTCGCGGCGTGCGGCCCACTTGTCGTAGGCGAGCTTGACGCAGGAGCCCAAGAAGGCCGTGAGCGACATGTAGAACGGCAGGTACACGCCTAGGCCGATCATCATGGCCGGAATGCCGAGCCAGTACATGACGATGCCGGCGATAAAGCCGCCTGCGAACCACGGCACGCTCGGGATGCCCGAGACCATGGTGGCGACGACGCTTGCCTGCGCGGCCACAAAGCTCTTGTCGGGGCCGAAAGCATCCGGACCATAGGCGGTGACGAGCGCGACCATGACGGCGGCAGCGACCAGGGCGCCCACGATGCCGCCGATGGCCTGGCCGACCCACTGTGCGCGCGGGTTGGTGCCCAGCACGGCGCCGGCCTTAAAGTCGTTCATGACGTCGCCCGCAAGGCCGCACGCTACGGCCACGATGCCGGCGATAAAGAACAGCTTGACCTGAGCGAGCTGCGCGAAGGCGGCAACGATGAGCATGACGATGAGGCCAAAGATCTCCATGGGGTCGATGCCCGTCTGACCGCAGCTCTGCGCGCTCATGATGGTGGTGACAAAGGTGAACAGCGTGACGATGACGGCAGGAACGGGGCCAAGGTCGAGCACAATGGCGATGATCACGGCGATGGCGGCAGCGCCCAGGCCGATGATACCGGCGTCGAGCTTAAGGGAGCCCGAGATGAGCGACTGCTCGTCGGTGTCGGTGGAGCTGTCGGCGGCAAGGCCGCGGACGATACCGGCGACCTGCGGCAGGATGTCCTTGAGGACGACGGCGACGCCAAAGCCCATCATAAGGCCCATACCCAGGGACTTAACAATGCCTTGTGCGGTCATAACGTCAAACAGACCGGTAGCGGTGCCGCCGACAATGATGCCAAAATTGCCCAGTAGCGCGCCGGCAAACCAGAATGCGACCGGGGCGAAGCCCACGAGGAAGCCGACGGAGAGCAACATGGGCGAGTTGTAGATGGCAAAGGTAACGCCGGGGATATTGAGCGTGCACAGCATGCTGGGCACCACGCCCAGGGCGTCTCGAAGCACGCTGTAGATGCCGGCGATGGCCATGGAGCCAAAGAGCTGCTTGCCAGTCTTGCCGCCGGCCTCGGTGGCGCGCAGGGTCTGAGCTGCGGCGTTGCCGGTGGGGAACTCCAGCGCGGCGTCCACGATAAAGTGACGGTGGATGAGTGCCGTGGCCAGCAGACCCAGGATGGTGCCGGCGAGTGCCACGATGAACATGTCGAGCCAGCTGATCTGGTCGGCATAGCCCAGCATCCAGGCGCCCGGGATGGTAAACGCCAGACCGCCGGCGACCATGGCGCCTGCTGACATGATGGTGTGGGTGACGTTTGCCTCATTGAGGCTGGCGTTGCCCATGAGCTTAAGGAAGAACAGCGAGATGACGGCAGCGAAGACGATCGGCCAGGGGAGTGCGCCCATCTTGAGGGCCGTGTAGGCCGAGCTTGCCGTGATGATCACGCAGCCAAGGACGCCGATGACGACGCCGCGCAGCGTAAGTTGACCGCGCATCGAGGTGCGGTTCGAGGGATTGCTCATATAAAACTCCTTTGCGTATATCCGCTTCCCCCGGGAGCGCCGATACGGATACGGCGCGGGAAGTCGGGTTACCAAGGGCCGCCGCGTGAGCTCGCAAACGACCGCGCACCAGTATAGCCGCACGGCAGTTAATTCGGGACTGGGCTTTTTTAGCTATCCCAAACGAAGCCGAAGGATGATTATTCTGGGACGGGGATTTAAAAATCATCAGGTACGCAATGATTTTTATATCCCCGTCCCAGAATAATCATCGGGATATACTGCTGGGCAGACGAAAGGAGCGCCGACGATGCTTAATGGGTGCGCATATATATTGACGGTCGACGTGGGCAACACGTTCATTCGCTTTGGCCTGTTTGCCGAGGATTCGGCCGCGGCGCAGGAATGTCCGCTTGCGACGTGCGAGATCACGACGCCGTCGAGCATTACGGCCGACGAAGCGCGCATGCGACTTGTGCAGGTCATGGGCGCGCTCGCCGCCGATGCAGGTGTGCCC
The DNA here is from genome assembly GCA_900551195.1 of uncultured Collinsella sp. Classification (GTDB taxonomy): domain Bacteria; phylum Actinomycetota; class Coriobacteriia; order Coriobacteriales; family Coriobacteriaceae; genus Collinsella. The sequence goes on along the minus strand of URVD01000086.1, from coordinate 2,171 downwards.
GGGGTGCTTGCACCCGCCGCGGCCGTGCTGAGCTGTGTAGTCCCGGCGCTCGAGCGCCCGTGGAAGGCGGCACTTTCCCGCACCTGCACGGGGCGCGTGCTCACCGTGGGGCCGGGACTTAAGAGCGGCATGCCTGTGCACTACGATGACCCGGCCGAGATCGGTCCCGACCGCATCGCCGATGCCGTGGCGGCCCGCGCCGTCTACGGCTCGCCGTGCATCGTGATTGACCTGGGCACGACGACCAATATCGAGGTCATCGACGCGCACGGTACCTTTGTGGGCGGCGTTATCGCGCCAGGCCTGGCCCTCGGCGCCCGTTCGCTTTCGGCGGCAGCAGCGCGCCTACCCCAGGTTGAGCCCTCGGCGCCAACGCACGTCATCGGACGCAACACGCGTGAGGCCATGCGCTCGGGTGTGGTTTTGGGCGAGGTAGCCCGCATCGACGGAATGCTCGACATGGTGCTTGCCGAGATGCGCGCGACCAAGGCCGCGGGGGAGGGCGATGTGCCCATCGTCATTACCGGCGACGATGCCGAGGCACTTGCGGCGCTGGTCGGCCATAGCCTGACGGTAGACGACGCGCTGACGTTGCGGGGTCTCGCCGAGCTCTACCGCATCAACCAAAAGCCCCGCCGCGCGTAGGGCGAGGGGCTGGTGGGATAAGCGCCCCTACCTTTCACCTGCTACAATGGGCCAAACTATTGCGATTGCGGAGGTGTCTGCCATGTCGGACGATCTTCATCAAACCGCGTCGGGCAAGCGCCGCGACGTTATTAGCTGGGACGAGTTCTTTATGAGCGTGGCCATCGCCGCGCAGCGCCGCAGCAAGGACCCCAACACGCAGGTGGGAGCGTGCATCGCCAGCACCAACCACCGCATCCTTTCGGTGGGTTACAACGGCACGCCCTCGGCGCTCAACGACGACTTTTTCCCGTGGGGTACGAGCGACGACCCGCTGCAGGACAAGCACAACTACGTGGTCCATGCCGAGGCCAACGCCGTGCTCAACTACCGTGGCTCGCTCAAGGACCTCGAGGGTTCCACGGTCTACGTCACGCTGTTCCCGTGCCACGACTGCGCCAAGATTTTGGCGCAGGTGGGCGTGGGCGAGGTTGTCTACCTGGACAACAAGTACGCCGACACCGATGACGGACGCATCAGCCGCCGCATCCTCGACTCCTGCGGCATCAGCTACCGCCAGGTTATCGTCGATGTTCACATCGGCACCGAGGGGCAGGCTCAGCAGTAGCGCGTGGCAACGCTAGCTGGCAACAAAAGGCAGCCAAAAGAGCCCCGTCCCAAATTGACTACTCGTGAAAGTCGCGTCTGCGCGCATGGACGGCTCGTGAGCGGGTACACGGCTGTAGTAACATAGCTTCTGTCCGCGGGCGCGCCCGCGTAATTGTGAGAAAGGAGCCCCTGTGGCTGTTAACGAAGAGCTGCTTAAGAAGGTTCTTGAAGAGATTCGCCCCAACCTGCAGGCCGACGGCGGCGATATGGAGTATGTGGGCGTTGACGACGAGGGCGTCGTCAAACTGGAGCTGCAGGGCGCTTGCGCCGGCTGCCCCATGAGCTCGCTGACCCTGTCCATGGGTATTGAGCGCATCCTGAAGGAGCATGTGCCCGGCGTTACCCGTGTTGAGCAGGTCAATGCCTCCGGCGAGACCGACGACCTGTACGACGAGTACGCGCCGTTCTAAGATGCGAATGCTGCGGACGGCATACTCCGCATAGACGTTACGCCCAAATATGCGGCTGCGAGCGCAAGGCCCGCGGCCGCATTTGTATGTAGGGAGTAGGAGGGTCGACATGCTCAACGACTTCTACCATATGCTTGATCCCGTCGCGATTTCGGCGGGGCCCATCACGATTTACTGGTATGGTCTGGCCTATGTGGTCGGCGCCCTGCTCACGGCGGTCGTCATGTACCGCACGCAGCGTCGCTGGGGCTTTAACATCACGATTGATGACCTGACGAGTGTCGTGGTCGGCGTGGTCTTTGGCCTCATTATCGGTGCGCGCCTGTTCTACGTCATCTTTTACGGCGACGGCTACTACTGGGCACATCCGCTCGAGATCTTTGCCACCAACGAAGGCGGCATGAGCTTCCACGCATCGGCCGACAATGCAGGGAAAGCTCCTATCGCAGCATCCAATTTTACTGCCCA
>URVD01000085.1 GCA_900551195.1 uncultured Collinsella sp. | reverse complement strand
CGGCAATTTTGTCCAGGCGGGCGATGGCTCATGGTATGTTTGCCATCTGACGAGCAGGTATATTCCCGCCGCCGACGATACGTCGCTTCAATTTGACGAAAACGAGAGCGGTCTATCCCCTCTGGGTCGCGAGATTGCGCTTCAGCGCGTCGAATGGCGCGACGGCTGGCCTGTCCTTTTGGGTGGGGGGTGCACGCCTCGCCTCGCCGTTGAATGTCCGGATGATCAAGCTTCTGCGACCCTTGCGCCAGGGCATTTGGGCTATCGCTATGACACGAGCTTTTCGACGACGATGGATCTGTGGCGCGAGGAATGGATGGCGCCTCGCTATATCGACATGGGCCGTATGGACTTTAGCCCCGAGGGTCTCAAGCTCTCGGGCGGCGACTCGCCAAGCTCCCTGTTCGACCGCTCTGAGATTGCTCGGCGCGTGACGAGTTTTGACTGGCGCGCGCAGACAACGCTTTCGTTTGAGCCAGTGCACTACAACCAGAGTGCAGGCATCATCTGCGAATACGATGCGCGCGCGTTTATCTATTTTAATGTGACATGGGATGAGGCCCGGGCTTGTCGCGTTATCGATGTACTGGTCAACGCTAACGGCTCGTTCTCGATGCCGCTTGGTGAGGGGCGCATTTGCATCGAGCCTTCTGCTCGGGCGGTGACGCTGGGGATGGAAGTGCATGACGGACGCGAGATGCGGCTGTTCTATGCCATCGATGGCGGTGCGGCGACCGAGGTCTCTTTGCCGGGTGGGGCACCCCTGGAGCTCGATGCGTCGGTTATGAGCGATGAGGGCGTCGAGGGTTGGGCCTATACAGGCATGATGGTGGGTCTCACCTGCGTTGACATGTGGGGCAAGAGCTCCTTTGCTGTCTATAGCTGCTTTGCATACGAAGATCTGGACACGGCGGAGGTTGAGCGATGAGCCTGACACTTTCTGTCGTTGCCCTTGATGGTCGCGCTCGCTGCGCGTTTGAGGGGGTGGATGAAGTCCGTCTTGCCTGGCGCGGCCTCTATGAGCCCGGGGACCGATTTGTCGTAACCGTGGATTCCGCGTGCGCTCATTTGGTTATGAAGCTCGACGCGGCGCTCGAGACGAGCCATGTCCTTTTGCGGGGTGGGCGATTTGAATTTCCCATTCCCTTTGGGAGCGAGCGTAAGCCGTATGGGGCGCAGGCGTTTGAAGGCGAGCGCCATGAGGCGTTTGTCAGGGTTGAGGACCCTCGTGAGGCTCTTTCTTGGCGAAACCTCGCGTTGAATGCTTGCGATACTACGATGGCTGAGGACGGGGGATTCGTGGCGACGCTCTTTCCCCATGCACGGACCAATGTCGTGCCCGGAAATCCGCAGTTTATTGCCCGTAACGCAATCGATGGCGTGGTGGCTCCCGAGCTTCATGGGAGCTGGCCACATGAGAGCTGGGGTATTGCCGGCAGATCGGACGCGTGGTTGCGCGTCGACTTTGGCGAACTGGTCGCTGCCGATGAGCTGCGTTTGTACCTGCGTGCCGACTTCCCTCACGATACCTGCTGGAGTCGGGCGACGGTAGAGCTTTCCGATGGCTTTGAGACGACGATTGCGCTTAAAAAAACGGGCGATTGCCAAACGTTTGACCTTGGCGGTCGTTCGGTTGAGTGGGTCTGTCTTAAGAGCCTGGTCAAGCGCGACGAAGAGGGATTTCCCGGCTTAGCACAGCTTGAGGTTTGGGGGACGAGGAAATGCGATGAGCATGCCTAGTTAGCTTGGACCGGGGCGTTTGCCCCATGCCTCTTTGCGTTGTTTGAAGTAAGAAAGGCCTCCTATGTCTCAGCGAGTTATCACCGTTTCCGCCGCACCGAACGCTTCCGAGCTCGTAACTGATGCGTTTCAGGCCGCCTTTGATGCCGCGCGCGACGTGGCGGGGGCGCGCATCGTAGTCCCTGCGGGCGCGTATCGCGTGGGGTCGCTCAGGATGTATGGCGACACCGAGCTTTACCTAGAGTCCGATGCCCATATTCAGGGTTCGGTCGACATCGCCGACTATACGGATTGGGATATCCCCACTACGCTTGCCTACGTGACCGACTCCGAAATCGTCCGCATCCAGAGCATTCCCGCCCACTATGTCAAGGCCCTCTTAACGGTTGCCGATGCCGACAACGTCTCAATCGTAGGCGAGCCGGGTTCGAGTTTTGATGGCGTCGATTGCACTGATCCTGCCGGCGAGGAAGGCTTTCGCGGGGCAATGGGCATTCGTATCTGCCGTTGCAGCAACGTGACGCTGCGCGGCTATACGTTTAAGCGCTCGGCAAACTGGAGCCACCAGATGGACTCATGCGAGAATCTGCTGGCCAAAGACGTGACGATCCTGGGTGGGCACGATGGCTTTAATATCCATCACTGCACCAACGTCTCGATTAAGGACTGTACGATCAAGACGGGCGATGACTGCGTGGCAGGCTTTGACGCTCGCAATGTTTCCGTTGAGAACTGCCTACTCAACACCGCCTGCAACGCCATCCGCTTGGGGTGCACAAACCTGTTTGTCGACCGCTGCCGCTTTGTCGGTCCCGGCGAGTACCCGCATATCCTCGACGGCAAGTACCATATGCACGCCGCGATCAAGTACTACTCGCCGGCGGGGGATTCCTATCGCGGCGATGCCTGCGGGTGGCGTTTTACGGACTGTACATTCGAAAACCCTGGCAGGATGTTCAATTATGATTTTGGCTCCGAGCGCGGCTATATGACCGAGCGCCCGCTTGTTGATGCCCATCTGGAGCGCTGCAAGGTTACCGGGGCGAGCATGACTTCATTTTTTGCCGGAAGCTCCGAGGTGCCGGGCACGCTCGAGCTCAAGGACTGCACGGTCGAGTATGTTCCCGATGCCGAGAGCGCGGGCAAGCCGTTTGTGCAGCTTGGCGAGGGTGCGGAGCTTAATTGCAACAATGTGGAATACGTCTGCCCCTCGGGTGAGCCCATGGAGGGCGTGCGCACGGTCGAGGCATCCGAGGTTGTCGCCGAGGTCCTCAAGAAGGTGGACTAGATGGAGTGTGGGGACATGCTCACCAGGGAGAATTTTGAGCGCCTCCTCTTTAGGTATCTCGATCCGCTCAAATTGCACTATGACCCCCACGGCGCGCGGGTGTTTTTTGCGGGAGGTAGTGCCCAATATGAGGACGAGGTTATTCCCATGGAGGCTTGGGCTCGTCCTTTGTGGGGGCTTGCCCCCTTTTGGGCCGGCGGCGGGCGGAGCAGCGATGGCTTCTTTGAGAGCGTCTATCCTGCGGGCCTTGCTGCCGGTACCGATTCCGAGCATCCCGAATACTGGGGCACCTGTCGCGACCACGACCAGATGTTTGTAGAGATGGCGGCAATCGCCTATGGTCTGCTACTTGCGCCCGACGTGCTGTGGGAGCCGTTATCTGATCTTGAGCGCGACCATGTCGTCACCTGGCTTTCGCAAGTCAACAGCCATGCGTTTCCCCCGGGCAATTGGCTTTGGTTCCGCGTGCTCGTCAACCTGGCTTTGAGAGAGATCTCGGGAATTTACGATAGCGACGCGATTCAGTCTGACCTCGATTGCCTCGATTCGTATTACGAGACAAACGGCTGGTACAAGGACGGTCCCTCCGGGATACCCGATTACTACAATGCCATGACGTTTCAGTTTTTCTCTCTGCTGTATGTCTGGCGTTTTGGCGTGCAGGGTTCCGCTCGGACGGAGCGCTTTACAAGGCGGTTACATCTGTTTGCCTCAGATTATGTACGACTGTTTTCCGCGCGCGGCGAGGGTGTTCCCTATGGACGTTCGATGACGTATCGTTTTGCGCAGGCCGGGTTTTGGTCTATGGCTGCTGCAACGGGGATTGATCTTGGCGATGAATTTGCCCCGAGCGTCCTTAAAGGGCTTGTGGCTCGTAACTTGGGCGCTTGGAATGGTAGGGCGATTTGCGATAACGGCGGCGTCCTTTCGGTCGGCTACAAATACCCCAATTTGCATATGGCAGAGGGCTACAACGCCGCAGGCTCTCCGCTGTGGTGCCTGATGGCTTTTACCTGTTTGGCACTGCCTGTGGACCATGCGTTTTGGGCGGCGGACGCTCTGCCTCTGCCCGTCTCGACTCGCAGCGTGCATGTTGCCCTGGCGCAATCGGCTCTGGTTCAGCGGGATGCGATGGGGGAGGTCGTGCTCTATCCAAGTGGTCGCGTGCCCGGACATCCGTTTGCCCAATCCGACAACAAGTACTCCAAGTTTGCCTATTCCTCGCGTTTTGGATTTTGTGTTGCGCGCTCGCAGCGCACGCTCGAGGAGGCAGCGCCCGACAGCATGCTTGCATTCGTTATCGACGGCCGCGTCTATGTGCGCGACGGCGTGGAAAAGAGCGAGCTCGTCGAGGGTGCCGTCGTTTCTCGATGGTCCCCCTGCCACGGTGTCGAAGTCGAGTCGCGAATCGAACCATCTGGTAATGGGCATGTAAGAACCCATATCGTTACGAGCGAGATTGCTTGCGAAGCATACGATTGCGGTTTTGCCGTGCCGGGAGATTACCATCGGGTTGGCCTTGCCGAGGCTCTGCGCGTCTGCCGCGTGGAGCCTGCAGGCACGCATTCCGGTTGCGGCATCCTCATTAAGAACGAGGCCAACACCAATATTTCGTGCGGCAAGACCGTCATTCCTGCCGTGCGCTATCAAATTGAAAAGGGAACGACAAAGCTGACCACGCGCATCGAGGTAATCGATAGGCTGACTATTTAATTTTGCCATTTGCTTTTCGTCTGTGCGCCCTCTGCGATCATGTTGCGGTTGTACGCCAAGTGTAAATACATCGCATCGTGCGCGGCGGTGGGGTTGCGTGCGGCGATGGCGTCGGTCACACCACGGTGGGTGCGGATGGTCTCCTCAATCAGCTTTTCATTTCTCCTCTCATAAATGCGCGGCACAAAGGGCCCCGAGTTCAGAGCTCGGGGCTTTTTTGTTTGGATTACGGACGCATTGCCGGATGAAAACACTTTGCGTTTGGTAAATAGTCGTATGAGCGTGAAATTTGTATCTAATTTCCGTACGCAAATAAGACGAAAACCGTTTACGTCTGGTTCTAAGCCGTACGCAAACGGCTTTCGTCTTATTTAGATCGCGAAGTGAGATCGAGAAACAGACAGGACTGAGCCGTGCACGAACACTGTCCGCGCTCGAATCTCTGCTCAGCCGAAACGCAATCATGAAACAGAGGACAGGATGCGCCACGAAATACGAGCGAGCGTAGTCCGAAAGACCTGTGTTACCAGGCAGGCCCCAAGCCGCGAATGGCTTGGGGCCTTTTGCATGCCGGCTGGCAATGAGCCAATTAATGTCAAGCTATAGCAACGTATGGCGCAGCTTGCGGGGTTTGCGACGGGCTGTTCCTCGTCGTCCGTCTTAAAGTAAGGCTCTGAATTGCTTGCGAAGCATGCGGTTGCGGTTTTGACGTGCCGGGGGATTGCCATCGGGTTGACTTTGACGAGGCGCTGCGCGTCTGCCTTGTGGAGCCGCGGGCACGCATCCCGGTTGCGGCATTCTCATCAAGAACGAGGGCAACGCCAATATCTCGTGCGACAAGACCGTCATCCCTGCCGTTACTTTCCAAATGCGGCGCGCACAAAGTGTTGGGCGAACAGCTTGTTGGCGATGTTGATGACATGGCCCAAGAACAGCGCCGAGATAGCGGTGGTCACGCCAAAGCCGCCTAAGTTGTGCATGCATGCCAGCGATAGCACGAGCGAGACGACGACATGCGAGCAGTCGAACACGACCTTTACGTCTCCAAAGCGGCGCTTGAGCTTTTCGGCAATGACCTGCACCAACCCATCGGGCGCGTTGGGTACAACGCCCATGTTGACGACGAGGCTTACGCCAAATGCGGTAACGGCGAGGGAGAGCAGCATGGTCAAAACCTGTGCGGGGATCGCCGTGGGATGCAGCGGGTTGACCGCCATAAAGAAATCGGTGAAGCCGCCAATCAGCGTTGAGAAACAAAGTTCGAGCAAAATGCGCGGCTGAAATTCGCGCCGCAAGATGGCCAGTTGCGCCGCGATGTAGGCGACATAGGTAGCAGTAATCCAAAAGCCGAGCGTCTTGCCCGTGAGCATGGATAGGGTTGTGGCAAAGCACGTGAGCGCCGCAACGCCCAGGCCAGATGCCGTCTGGAGGCTCATGCCGAGTGCCAGTACGGCAATGCCCGCCAGATACATGAGCAACCTGATGACGGTATGACGCCAATCAATGTCTGCGCCATGCATGATGATGAGCGGTCGCATGCTGCTGCATCCTTTCGATTGAAAGAAATGTGAAAGAAATGACTGACCTGGGCCGGCAAAGAAGAGGGTTATCGGAGGCGCTGCTTTAAAAGCAGAAAGGCCGGCCCCATGGTCAGTCGTCTAGGAATGTCTCGATGCGCCGGAATGGGACTGAAGGGCTCAGCGAGACGGAAGGAAAGCAAATGAGATGACGTGGGCAATAGGATGCCAAGATGGTAGGGTGCGTCTTAGCATCCTATTGCCCAAGCTTAACGAAATCGGTTTCGCTTGAGGCTTAGTATACGCACAGGAGCCCATTTGCAAAGCGAAATAGAATAAATAAGGTGAACGTTCACCTAATAGCAACAACTTGTTAGCTGAATGCCCAGCCCAGCCTCTCTTCTTAGTCCTGGCGACGCGAGCGCCCCCTATTTCACCGCAACTGAGGGGATGGGGGATGCGATAGTATTACGTGATGAAATTCGACAAACCGTGGGCTTTATCCGAGGGCTTTATGGAACAACATCAGCTTTATCAGAGCCTGCAAGATCAGGCATACAACGCATTGCGCTCCAAGATCATCTATGCCGAGCTCAAACCCGGCACACGTCTTTCGGCGATTGGTCTGGAAAAGGAGACGGGAATCGGGCGCACGCCCATTCGCGAGTCCTTTGTACGCCTGCGCGAGCAAGAGCTGGTGGAAACGCGTCCCAAAAGCGGCACCTACGTCTCTAAGATCAGCATGGAACGCGCCGAGAACGCCTGTTTCTTGCGCGAGAAACTCGAGAGAAGTGTGCTCATTAAATGCTGCTCTGCCGCCACGCCCGAGCAAAAGCATCGGCTCGAGCAGATTCTTGCCGAGTCCGAGTCACTCGATCATCGTGAAACGCGTCGCTTTTTCGATCTGGACAACCTGTTCCATGAGACATGTTTTGAGATTGCTGGTCGCCACATGTTGTGGGATTGGATGAAGAGCGTCAACACGCATTTTGAGCGATACAACTGGTTGCGTATGGTGTCGCAGGATCTGGATTGGGAGCCGATTCGTCGGCAGCATCGCCGGATTCTCGAGGCCATTAAAAAGGGCGATACCGACACGGCGAGCTACCTGGCAGAGACGCACCTGCATCTGATGCCCGAGGAGCAGGGCCCGGTTATCACCTTGCATCCCGACTATTTCGAGCTGCCCAAAGACTCTGCCATCTAACTCGTTCCCTACATTAGTTGCGGTGAAATAGGGACTGTTTTGCGGTTTTGGCGGCGTAAACAGTCCGTATTTCACCGCAAGTGCCGGGGCGCTGCTGGAGCAC
>URVD01000084.1 GCA_900551195.1 uncultured Collinsella sp. | reverse complement strand
CGTTTTGCAGTAGCACTGTAACAAACATACAGAAGCATTGCAGTACAGAAGGAAGTGACCAGAAGCTCATGAGGGCGATCAACAAGCGCACCACGTCGATGGACGTGGACAGCGCCGGTCGTATCGGTCTTTCCGAGTCTCTCCGCAAGCAGGCGAACCTCGACCGCGAGGTCACGGTTGTGGGCAACTACGACCACCTTGAGGTTTGGGATCGCGCCGCGGCCGATGAGGACGATGACGATGAGGCCCTGCTGGACCTCTTCTTCTCGTAAGGGCAAGGCACGGGTAACGGATGGAGCGTGGGATCTTGACACAAGAATATCGGCATGAACCTGTCATGCTCGGCGAAGTGCTTGAGTCGCTGCAGCTAAAGAGCGGCTCCGTCGTCTGCGACTGCACCCTTGGCGGTGCCGGCCATTCGGTAAAGATGGCCGCGCAGGTGGGGGAGACCGGCCTTTTGCTCGGCGTCGATCAGGACGACATGGCCCTCGAGGCCGCTGGCGCCCGTCTGGACCGCGAGGTTCCCGGCGTTCCGCACCAGCTGCTGAAGGGCAACTTCGGCGACTTGGACGAGCTACTTTGCTCGGCCGAGGTGCCCGGGGTCGATGGCTTCCTGTTCGATTTGGGCGTTTCGTCACCGCAACTCGATATCCCTGGCAGGGGCTTTTCGTATAACGAGGACGCCCCATTGGACATGCGGATGGATCCGGGTAATAACACCTTAAACGCAGCTGAGGTCATCAACACCTATAACGAACACGACCTCGCCCGGATTCTACGCGTCTACGGCGAAGAGAAGTTCGCCTCGCAGATCGCGCGCGAGATCGTGCGCCGCCGCGAGCAAGAACCGATCGAAACCACCGGCCAATTTGTCGAGATCATCAAGGCGGGTATCCCGGCTGCCGCTCGTCGGCATGGCGGACACCCGGCCAAGAAAAGTTTCCAGGCCATTCGCATCGAGGTCAATCACGAGCTCGATGTGCTCGAACGAGGGCTTGATGCCGCCACCAGGTGGCTCAACCCGGGCGGACGTATCTGCGTCATCTCGTATCACTCGCTCGAGGACCGTATCGTAAAGAACCACTTTAAGGAGATGAGCCAGGGGTGCACGTGTCCGCCGGAGATTCCGGTGTGCGTGTGCGGCAACGTGCCGATACTCAAGGTCATCACCCGCAAACCCTTGGTTGCCCAGCCTGATGAGGTTGAGCGCAACCCTCGGGCGAGATCAGCCAAAATCCGCGTGGCGCAGCGTCTGTAGGCGCGACCGTGCGATATTGGACCTCCCGCTCGCACCATAAACGAAGCTTAAACACACTACCAACGTACTCGGGATGGGAGGCGGCATATCATGGGCTACAACACTTCAAGCGCAGCACTCGCCTATGATATGAACGCCATGCCCGCCTATCGTGAGACGCCGCAGGCCCCCGTTGCTCCCCGTGAGCAGCGCACGCCGCGCTTTGATGTCTACACGGGCGCGGGCCGTCAGGCAAACCAGGCGGTAAGCCCGGTTTTCATGAGCGTTCTTAAAACGTTTTGCATCATTGCGGCTATCTTCATGACGATCGGCGTCGCCCGCGTGGCGCTCGCCGGCGTTACGGCCCAGGTGCTCAACAGCAACGCCGAGCTTACCAACACGCTCGAAAAAGCGACCGATGAGAGCTCCGACCTGGAGGTCATGCATTCGGTCTATGGTGCCGACACGCGCATTCGCGACCTTGCGGGCGCTTATGGCATGGTGGAGCCCAGCGAGAGCGTTACACTTGACTTTTCGCAGGATGCAGCCGCGGGCGCCAACGCGACCGCGACCGCTCAGTAGCAAGACGGTAGCTGAGTATGACAAATGACTATCGCCGCGGTTCCGATGGGGGCCGCGGTTCTGGACGTCCCTCGTCGCGGGGACGTTCTGGTTATCAAGGAACGGGTCGGCAATCTTACAACGCCGGGCAGTCCCGTGGCAACGACCCGGCGTCGCGACTTCGCGGCTCGGGCGGCCCTCAAGTGCATAACACCAGGTCGCGCAAGAGTTCGTCGACCGAATGGCTCACAGGCACGCCGCTGCCTCGCCGCAAAGCCGTCATGGGATTCATTGGGCTTGGCTTGGGCTTGGGCGTCTTTCGCCTTGCCGACTATCAAATTGTCGAAGCCGATAAACTGCGCGAGCGTGCCGATGCGCGCCGCCTGCTTGCGCAGACCCTCTATGCCAAACGCGGCACCATCTACGACCGCAACGGCAACGTGTTGGCGTCGTCGGTCGAATGTCGCAACATCGCCGTGAACCCGCAGCTTGTCGAGGATGTTGACAAGACGGTGTCGGCGCTGGTCAAGGCAACTGGAATCGATAAAAAGACCTGCCGCAAGCTCGTTGAGTCCGATGGAACCTGGGTGTATATCAAGCGCCAGGTGGACGAAGACGATGTTGCGGCGCTGGAGAAGAAGAACCTGCCCGGCGTGCTTTTTGAGCAGGCCATGAAGCGCGTATATCCATACGGCAATCTGGCATCGCAGGTGCTGGGTGTAGTGAATGTAGACAACGACGGCTTGACGGGTCTCGAAAAGCAATACAACAAGCTTCTGACCGGCACGAACGGTTCTCTCGTACGCGAGCGCGCGAGGGACGGCAGCTATATCGCGGGCGGTGCCTATAAAAAGGTGGCTGCGGTCGACGGCGTTGATATCGTGACGACGCTCGACGTCAATATCCAGCGTGCGGCCGAGGATGCCCTGGCAGAGGCAGTTGAGAAGACTAAGGCCAAGAACGGCTCGGCGCTGGTCACCGATCCTACGACAGGCGAGATTTTGGCAGCCTGCTCGTACCCGACCTACGACCAGACCGATCTGGAGAATGCCAAGACCGAGGATATGAATCTGCGCCTGGTCACCGACGCCTACGAGCCCGGCTCGGTCTTTAAGACGCTCGTGGCGGGCGCCGGCTTCGACTTGGGCGTCGTGCGATCGAGTACGTCGTTTGAGGTGCCGGCGAGCATCAAGGTGGGCGACGATACCGTCACCGATGCCGACAAGCGCGACTATGCCATGACCATGGATGTGCGCGAGATGATGCGCCGTTCGTCCAACGTGGGCTTTGTCCTGGTGGGGCGCAAGATCGGTGCCGACGACTTTGCCGCCTATGTGGACAAGTGGGGCATCGGTCACAGCTCGGGTGTCGATTTTCCGGGAGAGAGTCTGGGTATCGTCAAGGAGCGTGATCAGTATGACGGCGCCACGCTGGGCTCGATGAGCTTTGGACAGGCGCTGTCTGTCTCGCCGATTGAGATCGCACGTGCCGTGGGCGGCATCGCCAACGGCGGCGTGATGATGACCCCGCACTTCTATAAGTCCAGCAAAGGCGACGAGAAGGACTGGGGTGAAGGCGAGCGCGCGATTTCGGAGGACGCCGCATCCCAGGTGACATCGTGCATGCAGACGGTCGTGTCCGAGGGAACGGGCGTTGGCGGCGCGGTTGACGGCTATGACGTGGCGGGTAAGACCGGTACGGCCGAACGTGCCGACGAGAACGGCGGCTACCTCAAGGAGAACTACATGTCGTCCTTTATGGGCTTTGCACCGGCACAATCGCCCAAGGTGCTGTGCTATATCACGCTCGACGGAACGCCGAGCGGCTCAGATGCCGCTGCGGTGCCGTTCCAGTCCATTATGGCCAACGCGCTCGACGTGCTGGGTATCCCGCACACGAAGTAGGGGGTTACAATCTTTGGGGCGTTGTTTGTTGTCCCATATGAGGGTGTTCACATGCCCTGCACCACGCATGTGCGGCGCTGGGATACAATACGCCGATAGCATTATTAGGTTTACAGGGGAGCTGCAATGATAGAGATCGCCGTCAACAACCTCGCGGCCGCAACAGGGGCCCGAACCGTGACGGGAGAAGTCGATCGGGTATGCCGCGGGTGCGTTATCGACTCGCGCCAGGTCGAGGAAGGGACGATTTTCGTCGCCTTTCCCGGTGAAAACGTCGACGGCAATGATTTTGCTTCCCGTGCCGTCCAGTCGGGTGCCGGCGCCGTCGTGATGACGCGTGAGCCCGAGGCTGAGCTGGTCTCGCTGGCGCAGGACAAGGGGTGCGCCATCCTGCTGACCGATGATCCCGAGGAGTTTCTGCTGCGTTTGGCGCACGCGTATCGCCTGGAGCTTGGCTGCCTGGTCGTTGGCATTACCGGTTCCATCGGCAAGACGACGACCAAGGACGTTCTCGCCGCTGTGCTCGCCAAGCGCTATCGTGTCTGGGCCACCAAGGGCAATTTCAATAACCTGATCGGCATGCCGCTCACGGTGCTTTCCGCTCCGGCCGATACCGAGGTCCTGGTGCTCGAGATGGGCATGAACCATTTCCACGAGATTGAGCGCCTTTCCCAGTCCGCCAATCCCAACCTTGCCATCGTAAGCAAGATTGGTACCTCTCACATCGGCATTTTGGGCAGCCGCGAGAACATCGCCCGCGCTAAGGCCGAGATTGTCCAGGGTATGTGCGCCGCCGGCGACTTCTTGCCGCTGCTGGTTTTGGGCGGCGAGGACGACTTTACGCCGTTCATTCGCGATACGTTCGCCCAGCCTGCTGGTATCGATGTGATGCTGGCCGGCGTCTCGGACGATGATGAGGTCCGTGCCCGCGACATTCGTGTTGATGACGAGGGACGTCCGGTCTTTACGCTCGATTTTGGCCAGGGTGAGACGATCGATACCATGCTTGCCATCCCCGGCGTGCAGTCCGTTCCTAATGCCGTTAAGGCCGCCGCGGTTTCCTATCGCCTGGGCGTGACGCCCGAGCAGATCGATGCTGCCTTTAGGGGCCTCACAATCACCGGTCACCGCCAGGAGATCAAGCGCGCCAAGAGCGGTGCCCGCGTCATCGACGATTCCTATAACGCCAGTGCCGAATCCATGGCTGCTGGCCTCGATCTACTGTGCTCGCTTTCGTGCACGGGGTCTCGCATGGCGATCCTGGGCGAGATGGGCGAGATGGGCGATGAGGCTCCTCGCATGCATGAGCTCGTGGGCGCCTATGCGGCCGCCAAGAAGCTCGACATGCTGGCGTGCGTGGGTGGTGAGCTGGCCCAGCTTATGGCCGATGCCGCGCGCATGATGGGCATGGACGAGGACCGCATCCAGGTGTTCTCCGATTATCAGCAGGTGCTCGACCGCATGGGCGGCGCGCTTGAAAAACATGATGTTGTACTGGTCAAGGGTTCCCGCTTTGTTGAGCTCGACCGCTTTGTGGAAGGTGTGTGCTAGCCCATGTTCGGCAATCCCTCGTATCCAACGTATCAGGCTTTTTTGGGGCTTGGCATCGCCGCCGCCATTGCGCTGCTGCTCATGCCGTGGTGGATCAAGCTGCTCAAGGTCGAGGGTATCGGCCAGCAGGTTCGTGCCGACGGCCCCAAGCGTCATTTGATTAAACAGGGTACGCCGACCATGGGCGGCGTCATCATCCTTGTTGCGATTTCGCTGACCTGCCTGCTGATGGGCAAGCTCACCACCGAGCTCGTGCTCGTGCTGCTCGCCACGCTGGCGACCGGCGTGCTGGGTCTGATCGACGACCTGACCTCCGTTACGCATGGGCGCTCGCTCGGTCTGACGCCTCATGCCAAGATGATCGGCCTAACCATTATCTGTGTCACCTTTACGGTGCTTGCCGTCAACTGGTGCGGCGTCGCCCCCGAGATTCGTTTTCCCGGCGGCCTGACGATTGACCTTGGCGTGCTTTCGACCACCATCTGCGGCCTTTCGTTCCCGTGGCTCTACATTGTCTTTTGCTGGCTGATGATCGCCGGTCTTTCTAATGCCGTGAACCTGACCGATGGCCTTGACGGTCTTGCCGGCGGCACCTCCATGATTGCCATGCTCGCCATGGCTGCCATGGCGTTTTTGCACGGAGACGTGAACCTGTCCATCTTCTGCACCGCGTGTGCCGGTGCCTGCTTGGGCTTTCTGTGGTTCAACTGCTATCCGGCGAGCATCTTTATGGGCGATACCGGCTCGCTTGCCCTGGGCGCCGCGTTTGCCTGCACGTCCATCATGACCAACACCGAGGTCGTCTCCCTCATCATCGGCGGCCTGTTTATCGTTGAGACCCTGTCGGTCATGATTCAGGTTGTCTACTTCCACTTTACGCACAAGCGCGTCTTCCTTATGGCGCCCATCCATCATCATTTCGAAAAGAAGGGCTGGGCCGAGACCAAGGTCGTCATCCGTTTTTGGATTATCGCTGCGGCCTTTGGTGCCGTTGGCCTTGCTTTGTTCTTCCAGTTGGGATAGTGGTCTTTCATGCCTCTTGCTGATGTCTTTAGCCTGCTCGTTTTGGGTCAGGGCAAATCCGGTCTCGATGTCGCCCGCTGGGCGCTGGCACATCCCGAGCGCGTAAGCGCCGTTACCGTGTATGGCGGCGGCACCTCTGAGCCCAATGACGCCACGCGTGCGCTCGAGGCTGCTGGTGCGTCGTTTGTCTATGGGGCCGAACAGGTCGAGGGCGCCTATGACGTGTGCGTGACATGCCCGGGTATTTCGGAGTTCTCGTCCTTCTTTAAGGCGGGGCGTGAGCATGCCGCTCAGATTATGGGCGAGCCCGAGTTTGCCTATCGCTTGTCTCCCCAAAATTGGATTGCCATCACGGGCACCAACGGCAAGACAACTACCACGTCGCTGACTGATTATCTGCTCAAGGCCGCCGGTGAAGCCAGCGTGGCCGTCGGCAATATCGGTGAGCCGCCGGTGAACGAGATCGACGGCCGCGCACATAATGAGTGGTTTGTGGCCGAGCTGTCGAGTTATCAGATTGCTACGACCGCCGAGCTTCATCCTCGCGTGGCGGTGCTGCTCAACATCACGCCCGACCACCTGGGCTGGCACAAGAGCCACAAGAACTATGCGCTTGCCAAGATCAAGTTGTTCGAGAATATGGTCGACGACGACCTCGTGGTTATCGACGTTGAGGATGCCGGCATCCATGAGTTCGATGAGTACATCTACATGCCGGGCCGCCGCATCTGCAAGGTCGCTTTTGACGAGCCCGAGGGTGCAGACGCCGCCTTTGTGCGCGACGGCAAGATGATCGTGCGTCTGAAGGGTGTCGAGACCCCGCTCATCGCTACATCCGAGCTCAAGATCTCGGGCCATCACAATGTCATCAATGCCCTATGTGCTGCCACGGCTGCTTTGGCCGTCGGTGCCGATCCCGAGGGCATTTGCCGTGGTTTGGCATCGTTCCAGCCGCTGGAGCACCGCGTTGAGCCCTGTGGCGAGATCGATGGCGTGCGCTACGTCAACGATTCCAAGGCAACGAACACCGATGCAGTCGAAAAGGCCCTGACGGCGTTTCCCGACGACGATGTGATTTTGCTGCTCGGCGGCCACGATAAGGGTACGCCGCTTGCGGACTTTGCCCGCGTCGTTATGGACAACGTGCGCTCGGTCGTTTGCTTTGGCGATGCGCGCGAGCGCTTTACCGCCGCTATGGACGAGGCCGATGTCGATGGTGACGTGGATATCGCCCAGGCGGATGACCTGCGCGATGCCGTGGACGTCGCCCGTTCGCTGTCGAGCCGTGGCGACGTGATC
>URVD01000083.1 GCA_900551195.1 uncultured Collinsella sp. | reverse complement strand
GGTCAGGTCGATCGGCGGCTGTGTCTTCACGCTCTTGGCATGCAGCTCGAGGATGTTCTTGCGACCGGTCAGGTCGGGCAGTTCAACGGGAATACGGCGATCAAAACGACCGGGGCGCAACAGGGCCGGATCGAGACTGTCGGGGCGGTTGGTGGCAGCAAGAACGACAATACCCTTGTGGTTATCGAAGCCGTCCATCTCGGTCAGCAACTGATTGAGCGTCTGCTCGCGCTCGTCGTTGCCGCTAAAGCCACCGCCATCGCGCTTCTTACCGATGGTATCGATCTCATCGATAAAGACGATGCACGGGGCCTTTTCCTTGGCCTGCTTAAACAGATCGCGAACCTTAGCGGCGCCGCGGCCGACGAACATCTCAACAAACTCAGAGCCCGAAATGCTAAAGAACGGAACACCGGCCTCGCCGGCAACAGCCTTGGCAAGCAGGGTCTTACCGGTACCCGGAGGGCCAACAAGGAGAGCACCGCGCGGCAGCTTGGCGCCGATCTCCTCGTAGCGCTGCGGCTTCTCCAGAAAGTCGACGACCTCCTTCAGGGATTCCTTGGCCTCTTCCTGACCAGCGACATCCTTAAAGGTCACGCCCACGTCCTTGGAGGCGATCACGCGCGCGCCGGACTTACCCAGACCGCCGCCGCCAAAACCACCGCCGCCAAAGTTCATCGACGGACCGTCATCGCCCATGGCCTTCTTCATGCGACGGTTGAGCCACCAACCGATCAGGAAGAAAATCGCCATGGGAAGAATGAGCGTAAGCAGGTAATAGGTCATCAGACCCGAGTTCTTATCGGGAACGACCGACTCAAGCGAGGCACCGGATTCAAGCACGCGATCGGTAAAACCCGCATCATTCGGCACACCGGTCGTCTTGTAGGCGATGTTCTCGTCCTCGCCCTTCTTGGTGTAATAAATCGTGTAATCGTCCGTGTTGTACTCGACCTTGTCGACACTCTTCTTATCGAGCGCTTTGACAAACGTCGAGTAATCGGTCTTCGTAATCTGCTGCGTGTGACCGATGTTGGGGAACAGAACGGTCGAGAGCACGAGGTAGACGACGAAGGCGATGAGCACGTAGAGGATCATATTCCGTCTACGTTTGTTGTCATCCATCTCCATCTGCTTGAACTCCATCTACTGGGGTTGATAATGCTAACTAGAATACCCAACCCGGCCGGCGATAAACCGACGCCGGGCACGAAAGGACAGAGATGGCATCACTGGAAGTCGGCAAGGTTCAGATCTACACGGGCGACGGCAAGGGCAAGACGACGGCCGCGCTGGGGCTCGCGCTGCGCGCCACAGGCTATGGACTTAACGTGCTCATGCTTCAGTTTGCCAAGAAGCTGCACTGCGCCGAGCATGATGCGGCGCCCCGTTTGGGCCTGCGCATCGTACAAGCCGACCGTGACACGCCCGAAGCCTGTGCCGCACAGATCATGGAGCTGGCGCGCGAGCAGATTAGCCAGGTCGACGTGCTGATCTTGGATGAGCTGGGAGAAGCCATGCGACGGGGCTTTGTGACGCGCGAAGATGTCGAAGCGTTGATCGCGATGAAACCGACCACCACGGAGCTCGTGCTCACCGGCCGCGGTCTGCTGCCCCTCGCCGATCTGGCAGACCTGGTCACCGAAATGCGCCCCGTCAAACATTACTTCGACGAAGGCCTCCTAGCCCGCCAAGGCATCGAATACTAGCCATTGCGGACGTCCCCAATGGCTAGGCAGTGGCGCGGCCTAGCCAGTTGCCGCTGTGGTGGTAGATGGTGAACATCGTGGCGGTGATTACCCAGGTTACGGGGTAGACCAGCAGCAGATGCTCGAGCGAGGGGTCGAGCGGCATAATCGCGAACACCCACGCCACGCGGAGCACGACCGTGCCGAATATCGTGAGCATCATAGGCTGGAAGCTCACGCCAGCGCCACGGATGGAGCCGGACGCGTTTTCGATAATCGAGAAGATCGCGTAGAACGGCGCGATGAAATGAAGAATCGTCGTGGTGTAGGCCGAAATTGCGGCATCGTCGATAAACAGACGCGAAAGCGGGCCCGAGAATACCAGCAGCACGGCAGACAGGCCACCAATGAGCATAAACGACAGCACGAGCGACGTGTGGTATCCCTTTCGCATGCGATCGTAATTACGCGCACCAAAGTTCTGCGCCGAGAACGTGGTGATCGACACGCCGAGTGCCTCGGTCACCATCCAGATAATGCCGTCCAGGCGGCCGGAAAGGCCCCAAGCGGTCGTGACATCGGCTCCAAACGAGTTGACCGACACCTGAATCAAAACATTGGAGATCGAATACGCCGCAGACTGAACGCCCAGCGGCAAACCGCACGAAAGCATGCTCTTGCAAATGCCGCGATCGATACCGAGTTTGGATAGCGACAAACGCCACGCCCCCGGAGCGCGCATCATGCGGATCACAATCATCGTGGCATTGGTGCAGATAGTCAGCGCCACCGCGATGCCGCAGCCCAGCGCTTCCATGTGCAGCACGGCGACAAAGAGAATGTCGAGCGCCACGTTGACGAAGCAGCCGGAGGCAATAATGACCGCCGGACCGCGCGTGTCGCCCACGGCGCGCAACAGCGCCGTCCCCATATTGAGCAGCAGCGCCGCAAACATGGCGGCAAAGTAGCAACGGGCATACGCCACGCCCTCGGCCAGCAGCTCATGCGGCGTATTCATCAACACAAGCATCGGCTCGACAAACACCATGCCCAGAATAGAAATGATAATGCCGCCCACCAGCGCGAGCGTCATGGCCGTATGGACCGATCGGCTCAGGCGCTCATCATCGTGCTGGCCAAAAAACTGGCCCGTAATGACCGCACAGCCAGCACCCACGCCGACGCAAAAACCAATGCAGAGCTCTGTAAGCACCATCGTGGCCTGAATGCCACCCAGTGCGAGCTTGCCACCAAACTGACCGACGATATAGGTACCGATTAGCGTGTATGCCTGCTGAAAGAACGAACTAAAGAAGATGGGAACGCACAGCGACAGCAGCTGCTGCCAAATGACACCCTGCGTTACATCGATAGCCGTAGATTTCTTAGCCACACACCCTCCCCGCCAGCATACGTTAAACAACAAAACGGCAATTTAAGACCAAAGCCAATACTAGCTTAGCACCGTACGGCGTCGACCGAAACACCACGAATCAGAGCCCGGTGCGAAATATCTGGCTAGTGATACAGCCCCGGCTGGTAGTGGTATTCATTGCTCACGTGCGGGCACAGCTGCCAAAAGGCGACGGCACTCGCCGCGGCAACGTTGAGTGAATCGACCCCATGCGCCATCGGAATGCGCACAGCTCGGTCGCAGCCGACAATGGTCTTGGCGCCCAAGCCGGCACCCTCGGTACCCATAAAGATTGCGAGGCGGTCAATCTCGCGCAGCGCAGGATCGTCCAGCGAAACGGAGTCGTCCGTCAACGCCATGGCGGCACAGGTAAATCCTGCATCGTGCAGCGCCGCCAGGCCATCATGCGGCCATACGCGCGCCTCGCTGCCAATGCGCGTCCAGGGCACCTGGAACACCGTGCCCATGCTCACGCGGGCCGAGCGACGATACAGCGGGTCGCAGCACGTAGGGCTCACCAGAATGCCGTCGACATTGAGCGCGGCAGCCGAGCGGAAAATCGCGCCCACGTTCGTGTGGTCGACAATGCCCTCGAGCACGCATACGCGCACCGGGCGCTCCCCCGCCGCCTCGACAACGCCACCCAAGAACTCATCGACCGGAATCTGACGCGGGCGACGAAACGCCGCGAGCGCACCGCGCGTCACGTTAAAGCCCGTCAACTGCTCCATGAGCTCCATCGAGGCCACGAACACCGGGACCGGACCCGCTCCCTCGCGCACAACCAAGCGCTCAAACAGCGGCATCATCTGGTCGAGCCAGCGTTCACCCAAAAGAAAGCTCACCGGCTCGTATCCGGCACGCACCGCACGCTCGATGACCTTAGCGCTCTCGGCGATAAAGATGCCCTTCTGCGGCTCCAGTACGCAGCGCAGCTCACGCTCGGTCAGTCGCACATAGGCATCGAGCCGCTCGTCCTCGAGCGAATCGATTCGCAGCACCTCAACGGCATCAGTCATAGTAGCCAGCCCGCACCCTTCTTACAGCAGCATCTATATCAAACGAGGCGACGCCAAGCGCCGCCCCTCAATCATTCCAACCCGATAATACCGTGGGCAAATAGGAGATTTACGCCTCAACGCGACGATACGTCACGAACTCATAATCGAGGCCTTCGTCACCCTCGCCCGCGGCAATCGTGGCAACCCCTTCGCGCCGCGCAACTTCCCACGCGGGATCGGCGTCCAAGTCGGGAAAGCACGTGTCCACGGGATGGACGCAGTGGTCATGCGTGACCTCGGCCTCCACGCAGTACGGCAAAAACTGCCGATAGACATCGCCGCCGCCGATCACCCAGGCAACGGGCTCATCGGCAACCGCGGCGAGCGCCTCGCCGATACTATGCACCACGTCGACACCTTCGGGCGAAAAATCCTCGTCGCGCGTGAGCACGATATTGCGACGATTCTTGAGCGGCCGTGCGCCGGGAAAACTCAGCAGGGTCTTGCGCCCCATAATAACCGGGCAACCTTTGGTGCACGCCACAAAATGACGCATGTCGGCACGGTTGGACACCACCATGTCGCCCTCGCACCCAATACCCCAGTCATCGCACACGGCGACAATGGCGGAAAGCTTACACGTCATGCGCGTCACCTACACCGCAATGGGGATGTTCTTGACCTGCGGGCCGTGCTCATAGCCCTCGACAATCAGGTCATCGGTCGTAAACGCATAGAAATCATGCACATCGGGGTTGAGCGTTACCTTAGGCGCGGCAAACTGCGGACGCTCGATAAGCTCGCGGACAATATCGACATGACGGTCGTAAATGTGAGCATCGGCAATCACATGCAGCAGCTCGCCAGCGATCATATCGACCGACTGCGCAACCATCATCAGCAAAATTGCGTACTGGCACACATTCCAGTTGTTCGCAGCCAAAATGTCCTGGCTACGCTGGTTGAGAATCATGTTGAGCGTCGG
Organism: uncultured Collinsella sp.; assembly: GCA_900551195.1. Classification (GTDB taxonomy): domain Bacteria; phylum Actinomycetota; class Coriobacteriia; order Coriobacteriales; family Coriobacteriaceae; genus Collinsella. The sequence continues at coordinate 2,512 of URVD01000083.1, read as the reverse complement.
TTTGTCATCCTGTGGGCGCTGCGTCACGTTATACGTCACGCTGTAGGCGCACGGATACAGGTGCATCTCGGACAGGTCGCAAAACACGTAGGTATTCGTCATAATGCGGCGGCTGTACGGCGTGTTCTTAAGGTCGTACAGCACGCGATCCATCTGGTCAAAGTCGCCCTCGGCATAATGGCTCTTCTGCCCAATCTGATACCCGTAGGCCTTGCCGATGGAGCCAGTCTCGTCGGCCCACTCATCCCAAATATGGCTGTTGAGGTCATGCACGTTATTGGACTTCTTTTGATAGATCCACAGGATCTCATCCATGGCAGATTTGAGGGCCGTACGACGCAGGGTAAGCGCCGGAAACTCCTCACGCAGGTCGTAGCGTGCCGTGACACCAAAGTTTTTAATGGTATAGGCAGGGGTGCCATCCTCCCACACAGGGCGGACCTTTTGGCCCTCGGTGGTGGTGCCATGGTCCAGAATATCGCGGCACATGGTTACAAACTGTTGATCAGCCTTGCTCATTGACCCTCCTGTCAGTCGCCTATAAGCGAGATTCATTGTAGCCCAGGCGCACACGGCCCCACAGCCCAAACATAAGCCCTCATTTTCTGACATATGCCAGAAATTCCTTGCGCAAATCTGCGGGTTCGCTATTCTATTGTTGACATATGTCAGATAAGGAGGGCGCATGGCAGGAAGACGCGAGAAACTGCGCCGCGTCGGGATCATCCCCGAATACCGCGGCTTTACCCCTGACGGCCTAGCCAGCGGAGACGCCATCGACATGACGATCGACGAACTCGAGGTGCTGCGCCTGTGCGACCTGGAAGGCCTTAGCCAAGAGGCAGTCGCACAGCAGATGGGCATCGCGCGCGCCACGGTGGCGGCTATTTGCAGCCGAACGCATCGCAAGGTGGCAAACGCGCTGGTCAATGGTCGGGCGCTCATCATCGAAGGCGGCAATATCGCGTACTCCCCCATCACCACGACAACGGCCGCATGGCCAGCAAAGGAGGTCGGCACCATGAGGGTGGCAACCACGTACGACAACGGCAACATCTTTATGCACTTTGGCCGCAGCGAGCAGTTCAAGATCTACGACATTCAGGACGGCAAGGTGCTCAACGAGCAGGTCGTGGGCACCGGCGGCACCGGCCACGGCGCACTTGCGGGCCTGCTCGCCAACGGCGGCGTGGACACGCTCATCTGCGGTGGAATCGGCGGTGGCGCTATCAACGCGCTTGCCCAAGCCGGCATCACGGTATACGCAGGTGCCCAGGGCAGCTGCGACGCTTGCGTCGAGGCCCTTATCGCCGGCACGCTCGCACAGAACGGCGAGGCCACGTGCGGCTGTCACGGCCACGACCACGAGCACACTCACGAGCATGGCGATTCCTGCAGCTGCCACGGCCATCACGAGCACGAGGGCCACGAGGGCTGCGGCTGCCACTAACGGCACGGCACCGCGAGCTCGGGGCGCGAAGCCGAACGCAACCCAACAATCAAAGCCAACAGCAAAGGCCACCCGGTAGCTTCCGAGTGGCCTTTGCCATATCAAGCTGGAATTACAGCTCTATTACTTACTACGCATCTGCGCTTCCATCTGGCGCAGCAGCTCCATATCGGACTTGGGACCGCCCGTACCCAGGCCGCCCATGCCGCCCAGACCCATAGCGTCCAGCCCAGGGATATTGGGCATGCGCATCTTCTTGCCCTTCTTACCCTTTTTGCCCTTTTTGCCGCCGGCCTGTGCCTGATTGGCCATCGTGCGCATGCGGCCCATCATCTTATTCATCTCGCCCCACTGCTTCATAAGGCTGTTGACCTCGGTGGGGGTTACGCCGGCGCCCTTGGCAATGCGGGCGCGACGCTGACCGTTGATGATGGAGGGACGCAGGCGCTCTTCCTTGGTCATCGACATGATGATGGCCTCGTTCTTATCGAAGATGCCCTCGTCCAGGTTGCCGCCCATCTGGTTGAGTGCACGCTGACCACCGGGGAGCATGCCCAGAATGCCCTTCATGCCGCCCATCTTCTTGACGGCCTTCATCTGGTCAAGCATATCGTTCATGGTGAAGCCCTCGCGCAGCATACGCTCGGCAGCCTCGAGCTGCTCTGCATCGGCTGCCTCCTGGGCCTTCTCGATGATGCCGACGACGTCGCCCATGCCCAAGATTCGCTTGGCCATGCGGTCCGGGTAAAACGGCTCCAGCGAGTCGGGTTTCTCGCCCATGCTCACGAACTTGATGGGCTTGCCGGTCACCTGACGCACCGAAAGTGCGCCACCGCCACGGGCATCGCCGTCGAGCTTGGAGATGATCACGCCGTCAAAATCGGTGCGCTCGGCAAACGTCGAGACCACGTTGACGATGTCCTGGCCGGTCATGGCGTCGACGACCATCAGCACCTGGTCGGGCTTGACGGCCTTCTTGATGTCAACGGCCTCCTGCATCATCTGCTCGTCGATCTGAAGACGTATTTTATTAATATGTTGGGGAATGAAGCGCTGGCTACC
>URVD01000082.1 GCA_900551195.1 uncultured Collinsella sp. | reverse complement strand
GTATCATCGGCATTATCAAGTCTTGGGGCATCATCAAGAGTGCCGTAGGACTGGCCAAACCCTTACCAAAGAAGCCGCCCGAGCCAACGGCGATAAGCGACTGCTGCAGGTTGTAGGCATCGTCCGAATCGGCATTATCGGGGTCGATAAAGACCGTCAGACGGTTCATCTGATACTGCTTGATGAGCACATCGTGGCCGAGCAACGAATCAAAGACCGAATCGAGCGCCAGGACGAGGGCCACCAGGCCCACGAGCAGGGCCAGGGTCGACAGCACCCATTCGCGGCGTGCACCGCTCATGCAGATGACGATGGCGCCCGAGACCAGCACGACCAGGCCCGAGCCCAAGTCGCCCATGGCGACGACGGCCAAAAACGGAATGGACAGCATGCCGCAGAGCTTGACGTAGTCGCGAACGGTATCGATGCGACCGTTATACTGCGAGCCAAGCGTGGCGATAAAGAAGATGGTGATGAGCTTGGCAAGCTCAACCGGCTGGAATGTCAAGCCGATACCGGGAATCTTGATCCAGCCCGTCATGCCCAGACCGCCCGTATAGGACAGGCCCGGAATCTTGGGCGAGAAGATCACAATAAGGTCAATGACGAGCAGCGCCGTCGAGAAGTTAGAGATGCCGCGCAGATCGGTACGCCAGACGAGCACCGCAAGCACCGCGCCAATGCCAATGCCCAGCAGGTGGCGCGAGAATGAGGCGTCGGCCTTAAACTGTGACGCCGACCAAATAATGATGGCGCCATAGGCAACGAGCGCGACGGTAGCCAGCAGCACACCGATATGCACCTTTTGGCGAAACGTACCGCGCGAGGCCGAAAGTTGCTTGTTGACGCGGTCCAGGCTGCTGCGAGAGCCGGTCTTGGTTGAACGGAACAGATCCGCCGGAGAAAAATCCATCGCAACCTCCTATCGAACCGAAGAATCGCCCGAGGCCGAAGAGGTATCGGGCTCGTCATAAATCGCGCCGAGCACGTCGCGCACGACATGCATCGCGGTATCTGAGCCACCGCCGCCCTGCTCCAGGACAGTAGCGATGACATACTTGGGATCATCGGCCGGCGCATAGGCGCAGAACCACGCGTATTCGTCCTCGCCGCTTTTCTCGCCCGTGCCCGACTTGCCGTATACCTGCGGCGTCAGGGTGCCAAAGTGAGCCGCCAGGGACGTCGATGCCGTGTAAATCACGTCGTGTATGCCGTTGCGAACAAGAGCCAAATCCGAATCGCTGTTGATCTTGGCCTCCAGGCGCTTCTTCTTGCCTTTGCCGTTGTACTTATAGGCATCGCCGTCGCCATCGCGCGACACGGCAGACAAAAACACGTGAGGCACGTACTGCTTACCGCCGTTGGCAAGGCCCATGTAGGCGCATGCCATCTGCAGAGGCGTCACCAAAATGTCGCCCTGGCCGATGGCAATGTTGGTCATATCGCCGGCATTCCACTTGCGGTCCTCGGCAGAGGCGTCGGTAAAGTACGACTCTTTCCACTCGGCATCGGGAATACGGCCCGCGCCCTCACTCGGCAAATCGATACCGCAGGTCTTGCCTAGGCCCCAGCGACGAAAGACCTCCTGCAGGCCCTCGGAATGTTGCTCGTCATAAAAGAACGCCTTGCCCATATCGTAGAAGACGGGGTCGCACGAGTTGGCAATACCCGACTGCAGCGTCATGGTGCCGTGTCCAGACGTCAGCCAGCAGCGCTTGCCCCAAGCCTTGCCCAAGCCCGTCCAATAGCCCGTGCAGTTGGTTGTCTGCGTTGAAGTGTAGGTTCCAAACTCAAGACCGGCCAGTGCCGAGAGCGGCTTGATGGTCGAGGCCGACATGTACTGTCCGCTAATGGCGCGGTTGAGCAGCGGGTGCGAACCCTTGTCATCATTGAGCTCGGTCCACACGTCATTTGAGACGCCGCCGATAAAGACGGACGGATCGAACTTGGGCTCGCTCGCCATGCCCAGGATCTCACCATTGTTGGGATCGAGACACACCACAGCGCCGTTGCCGGCATTGCTGTAGCCGGTGGTCTTGGCAAGCTCGATGGCGCTCGCCAGCGCCGTCTCACAGGCCTGTTGGATCTTAAGGTCGAGCGTGAGCTTAATGTCGGAGCCGGCCTTGGCGGGCACGGCGCCGGCCTGACCGGTCACATTGCCCGAGGCATCGACCTTGACGGTCTGCTCGCCACGAATACCCTGCAGCAGGTTTTCGTAGTAGCTCTCAACACCCGCCTGGCCCACGATATCGCCCGACTGGTACGTAATCTTGCCAGCAGAAGCATCATCATCGCCAGAGGTTTTCTTATTCTGGGCCTCGAGCTGCTCGGAGGTAATGGTGCCGGTATAGCCCAAAATGTGACAGGCCGTCTCGCCGTACGGGTACTGGCGCTCGGTACGCTCGGCAATCTTGACGCCCGGGAACTCGCCTGCGTGCTCCTTGATATAGGCAACCGTGGAACGACGGACGTCCGTCGCGATGGTATGCAGGCTCTGAGCACCCTCGGAATTGTCCTGAATATTGCGCAGAACCGCCACGTAGGGCATACCGAGCACGTTGGCAAGATGGCGAACCAGAACCTCATCCTCGGCAAGGTCGCGGTAGGCCACGACAGCAAGTGAGGGACGGTTCTGGACAAGTGCCACGCCATTGCGGTCGAGAATGCGGCCGCGCACAGCGGGTGTGGTAACGGTGCGCGTCTGATTGCTATTAGCCTGCTTTTCGTAATAGTCCGACGAGACCATCTGCATGCCCCACAGCTTGACGGCAAGCGCCGCGAACATCGCGCCCACACCCGTGGTGAGGATGGAGAAGCGGCCCTTAAAGGCGGTCGCCGCGGTATTGCCCTCGCCCTCGGTGGCGCGCGGGGCCGTTCCATGCTGCGTATCGTAGGTAAAACGGGAATCGCCGCGACGCATGATGACCAGCGCGACCACGATGGCCACAACCAGCACGATACCGGCGATAATAACCGTCATCTGGGAAGACATCTACAGGCCTCCCCTATTTGAGCTTACGGGTCTTGGGCTTAAAGCGCATGCCCGTCTGGCGTCCGCCACGTGCGGAGAATCCATAACCGGACTGCGGCACGACGCCGGACATCAAAAACGGAATGGCAACCAAACCCGTCAGGATCGAAGACGGCAGCGCATGGCCGAAGATCGCCACGACAAAGCTCGTCTCCAAACCCATAAACAGCAAGATGATGCTGTAGATCACATTAATGACGAGCGCGAAGGCACCCACCGTGATGCCGCGCGCACTCGGGGTACCGCCCGTCTGACCGGCGGCGCTATGCACCAGGGCAAAAGAACCCACGGTCAGCAGGAGCGACATAACGCCCACCGGCACGGCAGCGGAAAGGTCATAGAACAAGCCGCTGCAAAAACCGCACACGACGGCACGGGTCGGGTCGCCCGAGAACACGCTTATGCACACCAGGATAATCATAAAGTTGACGCGACCGCCCGCAATGGAGATCTGCGGTGCCAGGCCTGCCTGCAGCAGCACGCACACGATGGCGGCGATTACAAACGTACGGGAGCTCATCCCCTGCTCGTGTAGATCCATGGACATGCCCCCTACTCGCTCGAGCCGGAATCGGTCGTCTCGGACGTGTCGGAACTGTCATCCGGGCTCTCGTCCTTCGTCTTGGTCGCAGCATCGCGCGACGTTCCCTGCGGCGTGCTATTAGCGGTGCTCACGTCCTCATCCGAGGCCGACTGTTCGTCGGTCAGCGAGGTGATGACCAGCACTTCCTCGTTGTTCTCGGCCGTCGTCTGGGCGCGCACCACAATGGTGTAGTACACGTCGTTTGCGGATTTTTCAACCGACGAGACGGTGCCGAGCGGTAGACCCTTGGGGAACACACCGCCAATGCCCGAGGTCACGATGATGTCGCCAACCTTAACGTCGGAATCGACGCTCACGTACTCAAGACGCAGCGTGCCGTCAGCCTGACCCTGCAGCATACCCTGGGCGCGCGTGTCCTGCACCATGGCGGATACGCCGGAGTTCTCGTCGCCAATCAGGCGCACGGTAGAGGTCTTGGCCGATACCTCGATAATCTGGCCGATAACACCGGCAGAACTCGTCACGGGCATGTTGATGGTAAGCCCGTCGGCAGAGCCCTTGTCGATGGTAACGGTCGAGGTCCAGGCATCGCCGGAGGCACCAACGATACGAGCAGCGGTCGATTTGAGGTTATAGGTCGACTGCAGGCCGACCAGCCCCTCCAGACGCTCGGCGGTCTTTTGAGCCTCGGAGAGCTCGGCAACCTTAGAGGTCAGTTCCTCGTTTTGCTTCTTAAGCTCGTCAAGCGTGTCCTGCGACGCCGTAAGGTTAGAGAACACGTTACCGATCGCATTGAAGGGAGCCGCCACAGCCGAGCCCACAAAGCGCACCGGCGAGGTAATCGTCGTCACGCCCGAGCGCACGGCATGAATCGGTCCTGCCTCGCCCTCGCGGATGTAAAACGTGAGCAGCAACACCGAAATCAGGCTGAAAACAATCAACGGGCGCATACCCGTTGATTGTCGCTTGGTATTCAGATTTGTGGAGAAACCCGAAGATCGTGCCAAATGGAATCCACCTTTTGGAAATTAAGCATTGGTCTGGACGAAGCCGCCATCAAACGCATTGGCCTCGAGCACGCGGGCACAGCCGTTAACGACGTTATCGAGCGCCGTGGGGCTGACGTTGACCGAAACACCGGTCTCATCGCGCAGGCGCACGTCGAGACCGCGCAGCAGCGCGCCGCCACCAGTCAGCAAAATGCCGTAGTACATAAGGTCCGAGGCAAGATCGGGAGGCGTAGCGTCGAGTGCGTCCTTGACGGCCTTGGCCATCTCGTCGAGCGGCTTGTTGAGCGCGCGACGAATCTCCTCGCTCTCGATGCGCACGGTCTTGGGCAGACCGGTGATCACGTCGCGGCCGTTGACCTCGACGTCGAGCTCGTCCTTGAGCGGCACGGCGGAGCCGACCTTGATCTTGATGTCCTCTGCCGTACGCTCGCCGATGGCCAAGTTGTAGGCATCACGAACGTGCGTGAGGATGGCCTGGTCGAACTCGTCGCCGGCAATACGGATGGACTGCGAGACGACGATGCCGCCCATAGCGATAACGGCAACCTCGGTGGTACCGCCACCGATGTCGATGACCATGGAGCCGGTGGGTTCCTCGACGGGCAGATCGGCGCCGATAGCGGCAGCCATGGGCTCCTCGATCAGGTAGGCCTGGCGAGCGCCAGCCTGGATCGTGGCCTCAAAGACAGCGCGCTTCTCGACCGACGTGACACCGGAGGGAACGCAGACGACAACACGCGGACGCGGAGTCCACGGATAGCGCTTCTCGGACGCCTTGTCGATAAAATAGCGAAGCATAGCCTCGGTAACATCGAAGTCGGCGATGACGCCGTCCTTCAGGGGACGAACGGCCACGATGTTGCCGGGCGTACGGCCGAGCATGCGCTTTGCCTCGATACCGACCGCTAGGATGCGCTCGTCGTTCTTGTCGATGGCGACTACAGAGGGCTCGCGAATGACGATGCCCTTGCCGCGCACGGAGACAAGCGTATTTGCGGTGCCGAGGTCGATGGCAAGATCGCCCGCATAGCTACCGAAGAACATATCCATCAAAGAAAACAACGCAACTCCTGATGTGTTGGATGATTGCTGGAAAACTACTAGCTCATCATACTAGCGCAAGCCCGGCACCTCACTTGCGGTGAAGCGCCGGGCAAAGCTAAATCCCATAAGGTCACTACTGGTTGTCAGCAGCCGAGAAATCCATATCGAGCGAGGAAACGGCCCAGCCGATATGGTTGTCGGAGCGCACGAATTTGACGGTGTACTCCTGCTCGCCGCCCTTGGACAGCGATGCCTTCACCTTAGCGGTCGTCTCGGTCATGGACTGATCCATGCCCTCGACGGACACGGTGGCACCCTGCGGAATCGAGGAGATGATCATCGACTTAGCGTCCTCGGACAGGCTCGATGCCAGGCAAGACTCGGCCTTTGCGGTGTCACCGTCGCCGGCAGCCTGGAACAGATCGGTAACGACAGACTCCTGGGACGGGAAGCCAAAGCCGCGCGTGTAGGCAAAGCCCAGACCGCCCGCGGCGATCAAAATGAGCAGAAGCAGCACGATGAAGACTTTGAGACCCGTGTGGCGATGGCGACGACGGACCTTGGCCTGCTTACGATCCTGACGGTCCTGCTGGACCATCTCGGACTCGGACAGCGTAAAGAAGCCGGTGTCCGAGGGATCGGGCATAAACTGACCGGTCGCGCCCGTAGGATCGAGCGGATCGACGGCAGGAGCGTCCATCGCGGGCGCCGGAGCCGTGGCCATAGCCGTCTGGGCAGACAGCGCGGCAAGCGAATCGTGCACGCGGGCAAGCTCATCGGCCTGCTCGGAGGTGAGCTGGTAGATGCCATCGGCAGTAGCGGCGTTAAAGGCGTCGAGTGCGTCGGAGGGACGGCCGGCGGCAGAAAGCGCCTGACCCATGCCGGCGTTGAGCGCACGCGTGTCGTCGCGGGGGCCGGCAAAGTCGATAGCCGTGCGGTAGGTCTCCACGGCATCCGCCGGACGGCCGAGCTTGATGAAGCAACGACCGAGCTCGCCGAGCGCGGCGGCAGGAGCCGGATTGGCGCCATCGATGGCAGCCTGACGGAAGGCAGTACCCGCGTTGGCATAGTCGCCCGACTGGAACAGCGCGTTACCCAGGCCCAGATAGGCCTTGAACGGCGTGGCATAAGAAGCGTCCTGCGTAGCAGCAGAGAACGCCTGAGCGGCCGTCGTGTAGTCGCCCACGGCGGCGAGCGCCTTGCCGCGGTTGGTGAGCAGCGCGCCGCGCTTGCCATAGGTGCCGTCGTTGAGGGCGGCGGCGTAGGCCTCGGCGGCCTCGGCATACATGCCCAGGTGCATCAAGGCGTTACCACGAAGGTGATCGGCCTCGCCCATAATCTCATCGGGAGTCTTTGCCGCCCCAAGCATCTGGGCTGCAGCGGAAAAATCACCCGCGCGGTAAGCGGCGCGGCCCTGTTGGATCAGCTGGCTATTCAAGGAAGTCCCCTTTACTCGTGAACGATCTCGACATGGACGATCTCGTCGCCGGCACGCAGCTGCGAAATCACATCGAGACCCTCGACCGTGGTACCAAAGACGGTGTAACCGGAATCGAGGTTATGCTGGGCGCCCAGGCAGAAGTAGAACTGCGAACCCGCGGAATCGGGGTCCATGGAGCGTGCCATGGCAAGGGCGCCATCGACATGGCTGTTGCGCGGATTGGTGGCAAACTCGCCCTTGATGCAGTAGCCGGGGCCACCGGTACCGGGCATGCCATCGGGGCCCTCAAGACCGGCAGCGACGTCGGCGCCGGACATATCGCGGGTATTGGGGTCGCCGCCCTGAATGACAAAGCCGGGCACATAGCGATGGAACTTAAGGCCATCATAGAAACCCATCGTGGAAAGCTCGCAGAAGTTCGCGACATGAATGGGAGCGCCCTCGCCGTCAAACTTGACCTTGATGGCACCCTTCGACGTCTCGATTACGGCGCACTCGTCGCCGACAAGCTGATACTCGGGCGTGTAGAGC
>URVD01000081.1 GCA_900551195.1 uncultured Collinsella sp. | reverse complement strand
AAGCTCTGCTGCAAGAGTCCTCAGCGTGGCGTCGTGCCTGACTCTCCCGTCCATAAAGAAGCCCCCCATTTCTAATGTCCAAGAAATGAGGGGGCGGTTCAATTTCGGGACGGGGATTAAATAATCATTCGGAGCAAATCTATTTTTATCCCCGTGCCAGAAAAATCATCGGGCGTGGTCTTGGGCAAACGGTCTAGTTACGCTTGAGGTGGACGACGGTTTCGCAGTGGAAGGTTTGCGGGAACAGATCGACCGGCGTGATCTTGACGGGGGAGAAGGTACCTTCCTCGACAAAGCGCTTGAGGTCGCGTGCCAGGGTGGCCGGATCACAACTCACATAGGCGACATCGCGGGCGCTCGTGCTCGCGATGAGGTCGATGGCTTCGGGCGCCAATCCTGCGCGTGGCGGATCGACTACCAGGACATCGGCGTCCTGGTCGGGGAACTCGCGCACGGCATCGCCGCCGATGACATCGACGTTATCGAGCTTGTTGATCTCCAGGTTGCGACGCAGGTCGCGCACGGCCGGGCCGTAGGCCTCGACGGCGGCGGCGTAATCGCAGCGGCGGGCGAGCGGTAGGGTAAAGGTGCCAGCACCGCAGTACAGGTCCACGGCTAGCTCGTCTTCCTGCGGGTCGAGGGCGTCCATGACGAGCTCAATCAAAATCTCGGCGCCCTTGGTATTGACCTGGAAAAACGACGGGGCAGATAAGCGCATCTGGCCTTCGGCGATATTCTCGGTCCACGAGCCCTCGCCGGCGAGCATCTCGACTTTGGAGACACGGCGGGCTTTCTTTTCGCCCTTGCTCATCACGCGCACGATGCTCGTGGGATGAGCGGCGTCCGCCAGCACGCGGGAGACCTGCGAGCGCGGAAAAGAGCCTGTAGGCGTCCAGAGTGCGACCTCGAGTGCCTTGGTACGGCGCGATGCACGAATGCCCACGCGTTCGAGTCCCAAGTCATGGCTGCCGCTTAGATAGTTGAGTGCGCCGACGACCGATTTGAGCGCCTTCGGGAAGCGCTTATCGAACAGCGGGCACGCATCGACGGTCACGATTTTGCTGGGGTCGACACCGTGCATGCCAAGGCGCACGCGACCGTTGACGACGGTCGGTTCGAGCTCGATTTTATTGCGGTAGCCCCAGTCGTCCTTGGTGTGGCAGATGGGCTGTACCAACTCATCGACCTGCTCAGGAGCGAACTTGCCGATGCGCTCGAGCGTGGAGCGCAGGTTTTGCTCCTTGGCGGCGAGTTGTGCCGTGCGTGAGAGATTGCCCCACGAACAACCGCCGCAGAAGCCAACGAAGGGGCAGGGGGGCTGAATGCGATCGGGGCTCGGCTCCAGAATCTCGGTCGTGCGGGCGCGCATGAACGACTTGCCGTCCTGTACGACCTCGGCCTCGACGGTGTCGCCTGCCACGGCGCCCTGCACAAAGACGGCCTTGCCGTTGTCGGCGTGCGCCAGCCCGTCGGCGCCGTAGGTCATCGATTCTATAGTGAGCTTCATATCCCTGCCTGTCATTCGTGTTGTTGCTCGCACCATGGTAGCAGGGAAAAGCGCCCCGCATCCGAGGCTTTCCTCAAATGCGGGGCGCTTCTACAAACTGCTTCTACAAACGACTATTTCGTCTTGCCGGTAATGAGCGTCTTAAGACCCAGGCCGATCAGGCCTAGGCCCATGCGCACACGACCGGGGCGATGGCGCTCAATGGCCTTGGTCTTGCCGGCGGGCTTATCGCGACGGGCGCTCGTCTCGGGTGCGGGCTTAGCTGCCTGCGGCTCGGGCTGAGGTGCAGGTGCGGGCTCGGGCTCAATGACGGTCGCCTGGACCTTCTGAACCTCGGGTGTGGCCGGCTGCGGCTTAGGAGCAGGGGCGGGCTTTGCCTCAATGACGGGCTCGGGCGCGGCCTCGGCGTTGCGATAGGCACGCTCCAGCAGGGCTTCCTGCGAGTTGAAGGGTTTCTCACCCTCTGCGCGCTCCACGGGGACCCAGGTGCCGTCGCTCGTGAGGCTGCGGGCCTTCACGTTGTCGCGCAGCTGCATGCTCATGTACTCGTGCACCAGGGCGCGGCAGGTGGGGTCGAGCACGGGGAAGGCGATCTCCACGCGGTGCTCGGTGTTGCGCGTCATCATGTCGGCCGAGCTCAGATAGATCATGTCCGAGTCCACGCCAAAGGCGTAAACGCGCGCATGCTCCAAAAAGCGTCCGACGATAGAACGGACATGCACGTTCTCGGTCTTGCCAGGAACGCCCGGCTTGAGGCACGAGATGCCGCGGATGATCATGTCCACGCGGACTCCTGCGCACGATGCCTCGGCGATCTTGTCGATGACCTCGCGGTCGGTGAGCGAGTTGAGTTTAAAGAACACGCGGGCGGGCTCGCCGGCGAGGGCGCGCTGGATCTCGCGGTCAAGCCCGCGCATGATGAGCGGTTTCAGTCCGACGGGCGCCACACCCAGGAAGCGGTAATCGCCGCGCAGGTTGCCCAGCGACAGGTTGCGGAAGAACAGGTTGGCGTCCTCGCCGATGCCGGGGTGAGCGGTCATGAGCATAAAGTCGCTGTAGAGTTTGGCCGTCTTCTCGTTAAAGTTGCCGGTGCCCAGCAGCGTCAGGCGCGTTAGCGCCATGCCCTCGCGATAGGTGAGCTGGCAGATCTTGGAGTGGCACTTAAAGCCCTCGGAGCCGTAGATGACGGTGCAGCCGGCCTCTTCCAGGCGCTCGGCCCACTCGATGTTGTTCTGCTCGTCAAAGCGCGCGCGGAGCTCCATGAGCACCGTGACCTCTTTGCCGTTCTCGGCGGCATCGATCAGTGACTCGCACAGGCGGCTCTGCTTGGCCACGCGGTAGAGCGTGATGCGCAGTGAGATGCACTCGGGGTCGTAGGCGGCCTCGTGCACCAGATCCAGGAAGGGGTTCATGGCCTCATAGGGATAAAAGAGCAGCTTGTCGTGCTGAAGTACCTGCTCGCGGATGGAGCGGGTCATATCGATGGTGGAGTTGGGCTGCGGCTTAAACGGCGTAAAGAGCAGCTCGTTGCGCAGGTGCTCGGGAATCTTACTCTCAATGCCAAAGACGTAGCCCAGGTCGAGCGGGATATCGCAGGTAAAGACCGAGCGACGCGAGAGCTCGAGCGCCTTGCGGATAGTCTTGAGCGTTGCTTTTTCGAGCGACCCCGAGACCGCGAGCACCACCGGCTGCAGGCGCAAGCGTTTCTTGAGGATGCGCTTCATGTGCTGACGGTAATCCTCTTCCTCCTCGACGCCCTCGCCGTCCGGGTCGATGTCGGCGTTGCGGGTGACGCGGATGAGCGCGCGGTCGAGCGGCTTATAGGAGCCAAAGCAGCTGTCCAGGCAGGCGAGGATGACGTCCTCGAGCAAGATGTAGGAGTAGGTGCCGGCGGGCGAGGGGATCTCGACCACGCGGTTCATCGAGGTGGGAATCTCGATAAGGCCCAGCAGACTCTCCTCGTCGGTGACGCCGTCCAGGCCGCAGGCCAGGTAGAGTGCGCCGTTGCGCAGGTTGGGGAAGGGGTGGCGCGGGTCGATCACCAGCGGTGAGATGACCGGCGACACGTAGGCCTGGAAGTAACGGGTTACAAAGGTGCGCTCCTCGGGCGTAAGCGAATCGATGCGGGCGCGGTGAACGCCCAGGGTGTCGAGCTTGCCCTCGATGCTCTTAAAGATGGACTCCCATCGGGTAAGGAGCCCGGGCATTTCGGCCATGACAGCATCGACTTGTTCGGAGGCGGTCATATTGCTCTTGTTGTCGACAGGCTGTTTTTTGAGCTCTGCCAGATCGGACAGGCCGCCCACGCGCACCATGAGAAACTCATCGAGGTTAGACTCGAAAATCGACACGAACTTTAGCCGCTCGAACAGCGGAACGGTCTCGTCGAAGGCTTCGTCAAGCACACGGTTGTCAAAGCGCAGCCAGCTGAGCTCTCGGTTCTGCGTGTACGAGAAGTCGCGCGGCGGCTTACGCAGCTTTGCAGCGGCTTGCTTTTTTTCGATTTTGCTCGGCATATGCATCTGTCCGTTCAGTCCCCGTGGGGGACGGTTGCCTAACACTATTCACTATTGTCTCAATTTAGTCGGCCTATGGCACGGACGTATCGCGTGAACGGTATCTTTACCTACTTCTTACGCTGACAAGGCATGCAACTAACTGTCCAACTCGTTTGGAAACAATCTATATCCATACTCAACTGGTGAGGATGTATGAATAAGAATGATTGCGAGCTGAATATAATCGAATCCAAATTGAATCATGGACAAACGACATATATATGCAGAAAACCGTTTTAGCTATGCAATTCCTAAACATGAAAATATTTGTGCAATCTAGCTTAATTCCTTAGAAAAAAGAACATTTACCTTTGAAAACCTGCTTTAGAGAACCGAAGTGCATCATGGGAGAATCATATGCGATATACCGTTCATCGCACTTTGCTGACCGTTCGGGGGCGAGGTGGAATTGCAGGTGGTTTTTGGATATAACTAGAGCTGTCAGCAAGCAGCGTCCCATACAGAGGGGCGCTGATACATTCGGCCAGTAAGGCCCGAAAGAAAGGTAGGAGGCCATGACGAAAGGTCTGCACGTGCCTTCCGAGATCGGCAAGCTCAGGAAGGTCTGCCTGCACCGTCCCGGCGACGAGCTCCTCAACCTGCCGCCCGACGAGCTCGAGCGACTCCTGTTCGACGACGTCCCGTTCCTGGAGGTCGCGCAGCAGGAGCACGACACCTTCGCCCAGATCCTGAGGGACCAGGGCGTGGAGGTCCTCTATCTCGAGAACCTCGTCGCCGAGGTGTTCGACCAGGTCCCCGGCGCCCGCGCCGAGTTCACCGACCAGTACATCGCCGAGGCCGGCATCCGCGGCCAGCACATGCCGCAGATCGTCCGCGAGAAGCTGGACTCCATCGAGGACAACCTCGAGTTCGTCAAGAAGACCATGGCCGGCATGACCAAGTCCGAGATCGACATGCCCCTCACGGCGTCCACGACCCTCGACTCCCTGGTCAACTCCGAGTCCGAGTCCGACCTGATCATCGACCCGATGCCCAACCTCTACTTCACCCGCGACCCGTTCGCGGTCGTCGGCGAGGGCGTCAACCTCAACCGCATGTACTCGGTCACCCGCAACCGCGAGACCCTGTACGGCAAGTACGTCTTCAAGTACCACCCCGACTACAAGGACGTCTCCCTGTACTTCCGCCGCGACTGCCAGTTCCACACCGAGGGCGGCGACGTGCTGAACATCAACGAGAAGACCCTCGCCGTCGGCATCTCCCAGCGCACCCAGGCCGCCGCGATCGACGTCATGGCCCAGAACATCTTCTGGAACTCCGACTCCAAGGTCGAGCGCATCCTGGCCTTCGACATCCCGGTCTCGCGCGCCTTCATGCACCTCGACACGGTCTTCACCCAGATCGACGTCGATAAGTTCACGATCCACCCCGCCATCATGGGCACCCTGCGCGTCTACGAGCTGACCGCCGGCAAGAACCCGGGCGACGTGAACATCCGCCTGATCGAGGACACCCTCGAGCACGTCCTGGAGGACGCCACCGGCGTCGACCAGGTCAAGCTGATCCCCTGCGGCGGCGGCGACCCGATCGCGGCCTCCCGCGAGCAGTGGAACGACGGCTCCAACACCCTGTGCGTCGAGCCCGGCAAGATCTGCGTCTACGCGCGCAACACCGTCACCAACGACGTGCTGTACAAGGAGGGCCTGGACCTTCTCGTCGTGCCCTCCGCCGAGCTCTCCCGCGGCCGCGGCGGCCCGCGCTGCATGAGCATGCCCTTCTGGCGCGAGGACCTCTAAGGTCTTCAAGGACCCGTACAGGTCATAATACATACATCTAGCTGCCATTAGATGTCTCCCATTGGGGCGGTGCGGGTTTTCGCACCGCCCCAATCTTGTATGAGGAACGTCAACACGATTGGATGACTGCTTTTGTAAGGAGCTTGGCTATGGACATCAAGACGATTGGCGTTGAGGAATGGCTCAACGTTTGGGAGAAGAGCGCCACGTGGGACATCGCCCAGTCGACGATCTCGTCGCTCACCATGGGCGAGCTGCGCGCGCTCGATGAACAGGACGGCGCCACGTTCTACGAGCGCCTGGACCGCGAGAAGATGAACTACGGCTGGATCGAGGGCTCGCCGGAGTTTAAGGCCGAGGTTGCCAAGCTGTATCGTCGGGAGGTCAATCCCGATCACATTCTGCAGACCAATGGCTGCACGGGCGCTAACCTCAACGCCATCATGGCTGTGGTCGAGCCCGGCGACCATGTTATCGCCGAGTGGCCCACCTACGCGCCGCTCTACGAGATTCCGCGCACGCTGGGCGCCGAGGTCGAGTATTGGGAGCTTCGCGAGGAACTCGGCTGGAAGCCCGATATCGAGGAACTCAAGCGCTTGGTGCGTCCCAACACCAAGCTCATCTGCATCAACAACGCATCTAACCCCATCGGTACGGTGCTCGATGCCGATATGCTCGGCCAGATTGCCGAGATCGCCCGCTCGGTGGGCGCCTACGTGCTGTGCGACGAGGTATATCTGCCGCTCGAAAACACTGAGTCCTTTATGTCGATGGTCGACGTGTACGAGAGGGCCATTGTCACCAACTCGTTGTCGAAGACCTATTCGACACCTGCGGCCCGCGTGGGCTGGGTCCTGGCAGACGAAGAGATATCCAGCCGCATCCGCACCTATCGCGATTACACCATGATCTGCGGCGGTGTGTTCAACGACGCCCTGGCGACCTATGTGCTTGAGCACAAGGATAAGATTCTCGAGCGCAATCGCAAGATCGTGTTTGGCAACCGCGATATCGCGCAGGCTTGGATCGATACGCAGCATCGCGTTTCCTGGACGGCCCCGCAGGGCGTGTCCACCTCGTTTATCCAGCTGGATATTCCCGAGGATGACGAGGAGTTCTGCAGGCGCCTGCTGTCCGAGAGGGGAGTGCTGCTGGTCCCCGGTAGCCGTTTTGAGCTTCCCTGCGGCGCACGCCTGGGCTACTGCGCGAGCGAGGACGTTCTGCGCGAGGGCCTGAGGCTTTTGGGCGAGGCACTGGCGGAGTTCGATCGCTAGGATTCCGATGGTCTTCGGGGGCCTTATCCAAATTAGCCGAAGATAATCGAAAACGGACCCGTTTCCCTAGGGGAAGCGGGTCCGTTTTTCTATACCGAGAAGTCAAGTTGTTACAAATGGGGCCGTAAAGCGAGGCGGTATCCGCTGGGCCTTATACTGAGTTTCCGGTGAACGGTATCAAGCGTCTGGTAAACGGTAATTTATTTATCAGAAATGAATAGGACAAACTTTTTTCTGAATAAAAATGAAAATGGTTGAGACGCGGTGTGAACCGCTAATTCTATTCATAGCTTTATTGGAAATATGCAATTTGAGGATGGTTTAACAAAGTTTAGTTCCATTTGATTTTAGGATTAAAACGCGTTTAAGCACGTAAATACGCTTTATTAAGATGAAGTGTGCCATGCGTGAAGTATATGTGTATGCCGTTCACCCCCTATAAAAAACCGTTCGGGGGCAAGGTGGAAGTATGAGCTGATTTTGGATATAAATATGTCGTCAGCAATAACGCCTCACACGGAGGGGCGCTAACGAATCGGCCCTGACAAGGGCCCGAAAGAAAGGTAGGAGGCCATGACGAAAGGTCTGCACGTGCCTTCCGAGA
>URVD01000080.1 GCA_900551195.1 uncultured Collinsella sp. | reverse complement strand
GATAGCTTCGGCTGCCTGGGCGGTATCGAGCTGCGCAAACACCTGCGCACGTAGGCGCGGGTCGAGCTGCTCGATAATGTCGGCGATGTCGGCAGGGTGCAGCTCGCCGAGCGTCTTGTGCGACACCGAGAGTTGGATGTTTTTAGTCGAGCGGTCGAGCAGGTCCATGTAGGACCAAGCGATGATGTCCTCGCTGAGCGGCTTGCCCAAGTGCTTCATAAAGCCCTCGACGACGTGCTCGAGCGCGGGGCTGATTGCACGCAGCAGACCGCGGGCGCCGACCTCGGCACCCAGCAGGCGCAGCTGATTTTCGCCCGACATGGAAAACTTGATGTCGTTGACGCGCACGACCTTCATGCCCTGCGTGTCGACGATCTGCTTATTGAGAACATCGCGCGCCAGCAGGAGCTCGGTCGGCTGCAGGTACGAGAAGCGAATATTGGTGGCAGACGTGTTGAGATACACGCCTGTCTCATCGATACGGTCGACCCATTTGCGCCAGCTGATCATAAACGGCGTCTTGCCGGGGCCGCGGAACGCGAGCGACGTCACGTGCGGAAAAACTTCGCCGGTAGCAATACCAAAATCGTTGACCACGCCGAGCTTTTCGCCGTCGACGTCCAAGACCGGCAATTTGAGCATCTCACTCAGATAATTCAATGGTGCTCCCCATCATTATTCCTCCGGACGCGGCCGCGCGTGCGGCGTCCGGGGGCTTCTGGATATGTATACGCATGCGCGGGCGGCACGCCGCTCGACGCTTACACCCCGTGCATGCGCAAAAAGCACCTGCATGGGGTCATCGACTGTATGGTCGAGGTTTGGATTTCACCTGTAACCTTTCTCTTGACCCTCATTAACCGCAGTAACTATAGCATCAGCATCGCCCTGCGGCATCGAATTTATGCGCTGCACATTGCAGGCATACCAAACGCTGACGCATCCGTGACATAGCCATTCGGGACGTTCTTAAACGACTACCCAATGACTACTCTGTGGTGTCATCGTCCTCGGCAAGTTGGGGGAACACGGCGCCTTTGGGCATGGTGACCTTCGTCAGCGAGGTGAGCTTTTTGCTCAGCGACGTGTCCGTCTTGACCAGGTCGCTGAGCGTCACGATCTTGTAGCCGTCGGCGACAAGGCCATCGATAATCTGCGGCAGCGCCTCGAGCGTCTGCTCGGCGCATTCGTCTCTATCGGTGAGCAGCACGATATTGCCCGGCGTCACCGAATCGAGCACCGTTGAGACCTGCTCGTCGGCACCGTTGAGCAGCCAGTCGCCCGAGTCAATATTCCACGAGACCACGGCGGAGACCAGGTCCATCGCATCAATCCAGTTTTGCTCGTCAAAGGCAGCGTAGGGAGCACGCAGCAGCATCGTCTTCACGCCGGTCGCCGACTTAATCGCATCGGTGCCTTTCGTGATCTGCTCGCGTACCGCCTCACGGTCCTGGCCCTTGAGCGAATCGTCGCTGTAGCTGTTGGATCCGATTTCGCACCCGGCATCGACAATCGCCTTGGCCGTGGCGGACGAGGCCTCGACCGCATCGCCCGAAAGGAAGAACGTCGCGGTGACGCCCTTTTCCTTGAGTACCTGCAAAATCTGCTTGGTCGCACCGCTCGGACCCTCGTCAAACGTCAGCGCCACGTACTTTTCGTTGCCCTTGGGCGCCACGCTGGCGCACGCAACGACGCAATCGGTGGCGGGCACGACCTCGCCGCGGTCCTGTGTCTTGCCCGATTGCTCGCCGACCCACACCTCGGAGCGGCCCTGGACACCCCACGTCTGCACATACTCGATAGCGCCCGTACCCTCGACCTTGAGCTTGGGCTCGATAACCGTAGCCTGAACCTCGTGCTTCTCGTAGGTGTTACGGCCATCCTTGACCGTCACCTTCTCGCCGCCCTCAAGTTCGCGGCTATCCCATTTGCCCTGCTTCACGCGCTTGCCGTCGACCTTCACCGACAGCTTTTCGCCCCCATGGCGCTTGAGCACGCTGTCATCGACGGCCAGCAGGTCGCCTGCGTCGTAGGTGTCAGTCAACTCCTGGTCGTCGATGAGATTCTGCAGCGTAGAGCCCACACGCACCGCTGTCTTCTGGCCGTTGAGCTCCACGTCCACACTGCGGTTGACGTAGCCCACGACGGCAGCGATAAACAGCACGAGCGCGCAACCCACGGCGATGAGCGCGTAGGGCAGGCGAGACGAACGACGGGGTGTGCGGCTGTTGCCGATGCGCGCGCTGCGATCGCTAAAGCCGCGGCTATGGTTGAGATACATCGCGCCGGGCTTACGGTGACGGCGGCGCTGACCGCTGGGCAGCTGCCCCAGGTCGCGGCGCGCCGTCGGACGCGCACCCGAACGCCCGTTTAAGTTGGATCCGTTTTGGCGCATGTGCCCTCCCCCATAAACACAGCAAGCCGGAGCAACAGGTCTCCGGCTTGCCTCCCATCATTTGGTACGTCGCTATTTTGTAGCTTTTGACGAGCCTCCGCTCGCCTTTTGGTATTCGTCCTTAAAGGCCTTGAACATACCGCGCGTCTTGCCGAGCTGCTTGCCCAGTGCGCGGCTGCCCTTGTCCACGGCGACCGATCCCTTGTCATCGAGCACCTTGGCGCCCTTTTTGACCTTGTCGCCCACCACGACGCTGGCCTCGGCGGCCTTGGCAGCCGCACCGCCCGAATACCCGAGCGACTTGACCTCGTCCGAGACGACCATCGCGCCGTTCTCGTAGCCGCGCAGCATCGTCGGCGGCACCTGCGTGTCACCAACCAAAACACTCGAAGCAGCGCCGGCGGTCACATAGAATGCCTGCACGATGCCCGAGCGCGGCTTGAACTCAACGTCCGAGCAATAGCCCACGACGTCGCCCGATTCCGTGCGCACGTCCATACCGACCCAGATGATGCAATCGTCCAGGTTGATGTCGAGGCGCTTGGCCGCAGCGGTATCGTAGGTGCCCTTGACGTCGTCAACCGCGATGGCGCCCTCGTAGACACCAATGGCGTCGAGCGCTACGAATCGGTCGGGACGCTCGATCATGCCCGCGATATCGGACTGGCGGACCATAAAGCCGACCACGCGCGTACCGCCCGGGGTAAAGACCGGAAAGTGAATCTTTCCGAGCTTTTTAGGGCTGCGCGGCGTGCCGTCCTTTTTGGTGCGCTTGTCCTCGGTAGGCTTGCGATAGATCTTGGCGCCGACAAAATCCCCGGCGCGCATTATGCCTCGGTCGAAGGCTCCGCAGCCTCGGCATCAGCCTCGACGGCGTTCTCGACCATGACGTCGGCGGCAGGCGTCACGTTGCCACCCGAAATGGCGTCGTTGAGCTGCTCGCGCAGCTGGTCCATGCGCTCGCGGGCCAGGTCGACCTTGGCGCGCAGGTCGTCGGTCTTGGCGTCGACCATCGGGCCAAAGTCATTCACCGCAGCACGGGCCTCCTCGGCGCTGTGCTCGTAGGTGTCGCGCATATTGTCCCAGGCGTCGTTGGCGATATCGGCAGCCATGGCGCGGGTCTCGGCGCCCGAGCGCGGGGCCAGAGCAACACCGATAATAGCGCCGGCAGCGGCACCAAAAAGTGCGCCGGAGACAAAGCTGAAAGTCTTACCCATGATCATTCCTCTCCTGCGGGCACGTCGGTGCCCACCGTTTGAATGCTGTCCATTATACCCGCAGCGCATCACTTGCCGCTCCGCTCATCTGCGTACGGCAAAGGCGCAGGTACGTGATGGTGATAAACGCGTAGGCCTACTCCTGAGGCATAGCCGGCATGGCCACCGTGGCACCCGGGTCCTCGCCGGCGCCGTCCACGAGTGGCAGGCCGCCCTCATGCGCAGGTCCTGCCGGAACCGTCGCCGCACCGCCAAAGACGGCAGCGGAGGCCTCGTGGTTCTCGGCAACCGCGCCCTCGGTATCAATCGCCACCTGGGGCTCGTCGTCAAAGTTGGGGACGCCCTGGGGCTCGGTGGGAACGGGCTCGGCGTCGACCGGCACATCGCCCTCGTCAGCGCCCTCGTCCTCGGCAGCATCTTCGCCGTTCGCAGCAGCGACGGCCTCGTGAGGATCCTTGCCCTCGGCCTCGGCGCGCATGCCCAGCACCAGGTTGCGCAGGCCCGCGACCGTGCCTTCCACGTCGGGGGCAGGCTGGTCGGCGTGCAGGTACGCCCAGTCCATCATAAAGGTGGCCGACGACAGCGCACCGATGGCCAGTGCGTCGTCGGGACACGAAAGCTCGACCTCAAAGACACGCTCGTCATGCTCGCTTACGCGCGTGCGGCCGCACGAGATGCTACCGGCAAGACCGGTCTCGTTCATGAGCTCGACCGTCACGTGCTCCAGCAGGTGGCAGAGCTCGGTCTGACCCATGCAGTCCTGGAACTCGCGGCCGGAATCGCCCAGGCACAGGTGCTTGGCAATCGCCGGTACCAGGTAGTACACGCGCGCCGTGGCCTCGATGTCCTCCGAGGTCATGAGCGGCATGCCGGGGTTCACCAGCACATGCGCACAGATCTTGTCCTCGCTGACGGTGACCTTAAGGATGTTGAACAGGCCTGCCATAACTCTCCCCTACTCTTCCTTGTCCTACTCGTCGCCATCGTGCGGATCCACAGAGCCCGCACCCGACGCCGCCGGCTTCTCTGCCGAAGACTCGGAATCCTTCTTATCGGTTTCGGCCGGAGCGATCACGCGAATGAGCGAGATGCGCTGGCCACGCATCGACTGCACTTTAAACTTGTACCCCGCGACCTCAAACACCTCTCCGATGTCGGGCACCGAGTCGCAAAGCTCCAAAATCCAGCCGGCGATGGTCTCATAATCATCGCTTTCCTCGAGCGGCCAACCAAGCTCAATCGCGTCATCGCACGAAAAACGCCCATCGACGAGCCACTCGCGGCGCGAAAGGCGCGTGAGGTACTTGTTGTCGGGGTCGAACTCGTCCTCGATCTCGCCCACGATCTCCTCGACGATGTCCTCGATGGTGATGATGCCGGCCGTGCCGCCGTACTCATCCACGACGACCACGATCTGGTCGTGCGAGGTCTGCATCTCGGACAGCAGCGGCAGGATGTCCTTGGTGTCGGGCACAAAGGTGGCGTCGCGCAAAAAGCCGGCGATGGGCTGGTCGCCCTTGCCATCGAGCGCGGGCTGGATCAGGTCCTTGATGTGCGCGATGCCCGCGACGTTGTCGGGGTCCTCGTGATAGACGGGGATGCGGCTGAAGCCGGTCTGGCGCATGGTGGACAACACGTCGGCGACCGTCTCGTCGTCCTCGCACATGGTGGTGTCCACGCGCGGCACCATGACCTCGCGGGCAACGGTGTCGCCCAGGTCGAAGATCTCGTGGATCATGCGCTTTTCCTCGTCGAGCAGGTCGTCCTGCTCCGAGACCATGTACTTGATCTCTTCTTCCGAGACGTTCTGACGGTCGTCGGCACTCTTGATACGCAAGATGCGGGCCAGGCCATCGGAGCAAGCGCCAGTCAGCCACACGAGCGGACGGGCGATCTTTTGGAATACGGAGAGCGGTCCCACGACCTGCTTGGATACGCCCTCGGCGTTAGCAAGGCCGATGCGCTTGGGCACGAGCTCGCCGATCACGATGGACACAAAGGCGACGGCGACGGTGATGATGACCGGCGCCAGGCCGCGTGCGATGGCGGAAAGCGGCGCGACGCCAAAGCTCATGAGCCACGTGGCGAGCGGGTCGGACAGGCTCGTCGAGGCGACGGCGGACGAGGCGAAGCCCACGAGCGTGATGGCGACCTGGATGGTAGCCAACAGCTGATCGGAGTCGGCGGCGAGCTGGACGGCGCGCTCGGCGCGCTTGTCGCCCTCCTCGGCATCGTGCTCCAACACGGCACGCTTGGCCGTGGTGAGAGCCATCTCGGACATGGAGAAGTAGCCGTTGATAAGCGTCAGGACAAGCGTGGTAATAAGGGAGATGGTTATGTCCATCGGGAGTTTCTCGAACCTCCAAGATTCGGGACGTTGGGTAGTAAGCGTAGGTGACGGATAGGGCAATTGCGCCGGTCGCCCGTGCGAGCGGGGCCGTGGGCGCGGTCGCTAGATTACGAAGAGGATCACCGCCATGAACTGGAAGATGCTGCCGGCGAGCACCCACAAGTGGAAAACACTGTGCAGATAGCGCACGTTTTTGGCGATATAGAACGGCACGCCCGCGGTGTAGCACACGCCGCCGACGGCGAGCAGGGCAAGTGCCACGGGGTTGAGCAGCGCCACAAGTTCGGGCAGCTTAAAGACAACGAGCCAGCCCATCAGCAGGTAGACCAGGCCACTTACCCAGTGCGGTTGACGCTCGCGCATAAAGCACTCGAGGGCGATGCCGATAATGGCGATGGCCCATACGGCAAAAAACAGCGCAGGGCCGCCGTCGTTTGCGAGCGTGATGAGGCAAAACGGCGTATAGCTGCCGGCTATGAGCAGGTAGATGCAGCTGTGGTCGATGATGCGAAACACGCGCTTGGCGCGCGCAGGCTGAATCGCGTGGTAGAGCGTGGAGGCTAGGTATTCGAGGATGATGCTGACGCCATAGACAATTGCCGCGGCCATGTGGGCCGGGCCTCCGCCGCGCAGGGCAGCGAATACGATCAGGAGCACCAGGCCCGCGATACCCAGCAGGCAGCCGACACCATGGGTGACGGAGTTCATGATCTCCTCGCCCACCGTGTAGTGTGGAA
The DNA here is from genome assembly GCA_900551195.1 of uncultured Collinsella sp. Taxonomy (GTDB): domain Bacteria; phylum Actinomycetota; class Coriobacteriia; order Coriobacteriales; family Coriobacteriaceae; genus Collinsella. Next base: position 1,030 of record URVD01000080.1, on the reverse strand, counting down.
CGGCCGCGATCTTGGGTCGCGGCTTGGAACTGTCGCTCGAATCGGACATGCCGGTTACATCCTCCAATGTAAAGAGTTCTCAACACTATATCAAAGCGTCTGGGTACGTGCGAAATTTGCACCATACGTGACCCTTTGTTTACCCATTCTTTGCCTGTTGACGCATCAACGGCGAACGTCCATAATGCGCTTGCATTAAATGTTGATGCATTAACATCTTATAGGAGAATACCGCATGGCTCAAAACGCACATTCCCATCGAAAGCTCAAGATAGCCGGCATCGTTGCACTGGTGGTTGTCATTGCGCTGCTCGGATTTGCCGGCAACTTTCTGTTTGACTTCGCGCTGAATCCCCGCGCGCCATACACCATGAAGATGATGCAGGACGGCAAGGACGACAAAGAAAGTGAGCAGCCGGATGCCGAGGGAACCGAGGCGCGGGCATGGTTTAAAGAGAACCGCGAGAGCAGCAGCCTCACCGCAGATGACGGAACCGAACTTGCCGCTTGGTATTTTGCCGCCCCAGAGAGCACGCACAATTACGCTATCTGCCTACACGGATACACCGATGAGCCCATCGGCATGGCCCGATACGTCAAACGATTCCACGACCGCGGCATGAACGTACTCGCACCCGCCGCCCGCGCCCACGAGCGCTCCGGCGGCGACTATATCGGCATGGGCTGGCCCGAGCGGCTCGATGTCGTTGCATGGATTGGGCGGATCGTTCAGGCTGACCCCGAGGCGCGCATCCTGGTCTTTGGCGAGTCGATGGGTGCGGCAACCGCCATGGACGTCGCGGGGGAATCTCTGCCCGCAAACGTGAAATGCATTATCGAGGACTGCGGTTATACGAGTGTTTGGGACGAGTTTTCCCTGCAGCTCAAGGACGTGTTCGGCCTGCCCAGCTTTCCCTTGCTCGATGTAGCAAACTTGGTGTGCGACGCGCGCGCGGGCTACGACTTTCATAAGGCGATTAGCTGCCCTTCATCAATATCCGGGATGGTTACGGCTGATTTCAAACCATAA
>URVD01000079.1 GCA_900551195.1 uncultured Collinsella sp. | reverse complement strand
CCGAGTCGTCGGCCAAGCTCATGCGCTCCATCATGGAGGAGCCCGTGGCGCGGGGGAGCGAAAAGTTTGAGCCCGTGGGCCATGACGTGGTGTTCGATCACGTTGCATTTGGCTATGGTGCAGGGGAGGACGGACGCGCAGGCGAGAAGATCTTGACCGATGTAAGCTTCATGGCCAAGGAGGGCGAGGTCACGGCCCTGGTAGGTCCTTCGGGCTCCGGTAAGTCCACGGTGAGCCGCCTGGCCGCGCGCTTTTGGGACGCCACCGAAGGCACGGTCACCGTGGGCGGCGTGGATGTTGCGAGCGTAGACCCCGAGGTGCTGCTGCGCGACTACGCCATCGTGTTCCAAGACGTGCTGCTCTTTGACGACACGGTGATGGGCAACATTCGTCTTGGTCGTCGCGATGCCACCGATGAGGAAGTGCTTGCTGCCGCGCATGCCGCCAACTGCGACGGGTTTGTGAGCCACATGCCACAGGGCTATGACACCATGATTGGCGAGAACGGCTCCAAGCTGTCCGGTGGCGAGCGCCAACGAATCTCCATCGCCCGTGCGCTGCTCAAAGACGCGCCGATCGTGTTGCTGGACGAGGCGACGGCGAGTTTGGATGTGGAGAACGAGACCGTGGTGCAGCAGGCGCTTTCCCGCCTGCTCGCAGGCAAGACGGTTATCGTGATCGCCCACCGTATGCGCACGGTAGAAAATGCCGATAAGATCGTTGTGCTCAAGGATGGTGTGGTAGCCGAGCAGGGTGCTCCGGCGCAACTCAAGGCGGCAGGTGGAGAATTCGCCCGCATGGTGGCGCTGCAAAAGGAAGCAGCTACCTGGCAGTTGTAAGAAGGGGCAAAGGGACAGTCCCTTTGTCACATTGACAATCGGTTACTCCGCATCGTTAATTTTCAAAAGGTTAGCCATGGCTGACCTAGATAGTTAGATAAAATTGAGATATTTCAAAAGCGTGCTCGAGCAAACTTGTTTACTCGGGTGCTGAAGCACCATGCCGCGTCCAATGCGGCAAAAGGGAGAAGCAACATGAAGAAGTCGACGTTCAATACCCTGCTTGTCGGTGGCGGTTTTCTGCTTGGCACGGCCGGCATCAAGCTGCTTACCAGCGCTCCGGTCAAGAATGCCTGCGTGCAGGGTATTGCGTGCGGTATGCGCATCAAGAACGGCTACCAGGACATGGTCGAGCAGGCCAAGGCTAATGTCGACGACATGGTTGCCGAGGCTGCTTACATCACCCAGAGCGAGGCCGCTGCTGACGAGGCAGCCGAGTAACGCTCCCAGGCACAAACTATGAGATTCTCGATTATTAGCGAGATCCCCGGCAGGACCCGTCTTCAATTGGCGGGTCCTGTGCCAGAGAGCGATCTCGATGCACTTCTTAAGCTTGGCGGCGACATCGACGGCGTGCACAAGGTGCGCGTCTACGGCCGCATCGGCCAGATGGCGCTCGAATACGATGAGCCGCGCCGCGCGAGCGTGCTGGCCGCCGTCGGTGCGCTCGACGCTCAGGCCATTGCCGACGCAAAGACGGGTTACGTGATGCAGCTTGAGCCGCGCAAGCACAAACTCGTTATGGACCTAGCGACACTCGTCGGTGCCCATTACGCGCGTCGCTGGTTTTTGCCCACGCCCCTGCGTGCGGTGTTTGTCGTAGCCGGTTACATGACCTTTTTGCGCGCTGCCCTTCATGAGCTCGCGCAGCCGCGCCTGACCGTTCCCGTGCTCGACGCTTCGGCCATCGGCATTTCGTTCGTCAAACGTGATGTCGACACCGCAGGCCAGACGATGTTCCTGCTCAACGTGGGCGAGCTGCTCGAGGACTACACCCGCGCCATGAGCGAAAACGAGCTCATCAACTCGCTGCTCGATGTGCCCGATAAGGCGCAAAAGGTCGTCGGCGACATCGAGGTAAGCGTTGCCGCCGCCGAGCTCGAGCCCGGCGACTTGGTGGCCGTGCGTACTGGCATGTCCATTTGCATCGACGGTGTTGTCGAGCAGGGGAGCGCTATGGTCAACCAGGCGACCCTGACCGGCGAGCCGCTGGCCGTCGAACGCAGCGTGGGCGACGACGTGTTCGCCGGAACCGTCGTGGAAGACGGCAGCATCTTGGTGCGCGTGCGCGCCAATACGGCGCAAACCAAACTGCGCTCGATCGTCTCGCTCGTGCAGACGGCCGACTCGCTCAAGTCCGAGGGCCAGTCGCACATGGAAGACCTCGCCAACAAGATCGTCCCGTGGAACTTCCTGCTCGCGGGTCTTGTTGCGCTTACCACCCGCAGCCTCATCAAGACCTCGGCGGCGCTGATGGTCGACTACTCGTGCGCACTCAAGCTCACGGGTTCCGTCGCCGTCATGACCGCCATGAGCGATGCCGCCAAGATGGGCGTCATGGTCAAGGGCGCGAAGTACTTTGAGTCGTTTGCCAAGGCCGACACCATTGTGTTTGATAAGACCGGCACGCTGACCGAGGCGCAGCCGCGCCTGGCTTGTGTGCTGACGACCGACGGCTGGAGCGAGGACGAGGTCCTGCGCCTTTCTGCCTGCCTGGAGGAGCATTTCCCGCATCCTGTGGCGCGTGCCGTGGTCAACGCCGCCCGCGAGCGCGGGCTCGAGCACCGAGAGCGCCATGCCGCCGTCGAGTACATCGTGGCGCACGGCATCGCTTCGTCCATCGAGGGGCGTCGCGCGATTATCGGCTCGGCACACTTTGTGTTTGAAGACGAGAGCGCGCAGCTCGATTCCGACATTAAGGAGCGCATTGAGTCCCAGATGCAGGGCCTGTCGCCGCTGTATCTGGCGGTCGATGGAAAGGTCGTCGGCGTGCTCGGCATCGAAGATCCGCTCAAGGCCGGGGTCCGCGAGGCCATTGCCGACCTGCATGCGCTGGGCGTCAAGCACGTGGTCATGCTCACGGGTGACTCCGAGCGCACGGCCGAGCGCATCGCGCGCGAGGCGGGTGTCGACGAGTTTAAGGCCGAGCTGCTGCCCGAGGACAAATACGCGTATGTGGAGCGCATTAAGAGCGAGGGGCGCCACGTTGCCATGGTGGGCGACGGCGTCAACGACTCACCGGCGCTGGGCCTGGCCGACGTGGGCCTGGCCATGGGTGGCGGAAGCGACATCGCCAAGGAGGTCGCCGATATCATCCTGACCGATACGGATCTTGCCGCGATCGTGCGCCTGCGCCGCATGAGTCAGGGCCTCGTTGATCGTCTGACGAGCTCCTACTCTAAGGTGATGCTCACCAATTCGGCGCTGTTGGCATTGGGTATTACCGGCGCGATTACCCCGCAGGCGTCGTCGCTGCTGCACAACGGCTCGACGATTGCCTACAGCCTGGGCAACGCAAAGGCGTACCTGCGTTAACAGACGTGTTCACCCACGTTATCTGGCCTGCGCCCAGACGGCATCGGTGTCGTCCGAGCGCAGGCCTTTTGCGTTTGACCATGTGCTAGCTTCTTTATATAGTGTTGCTAGCGACGCTAGCAATTGAAGGGAGCTCGATCAACGTGGGTGCTGTTGGCAGCATGGCGCAGGTGAACGTTCGCGTGGATCGCCAGGTCAAGGACCATGCGGAGGAAGCGTTGCGGCTTTCGGGCGGGACACTGCCCGAGCTCATCAAAAAGGTGGTGGCCAAGGTCGCGCAGGGTGGCGGGCAGTGCGAGGAAGTGCTTGCGGCCGTCGACGACCGGCGGCAGACCGTCGCGCCCGATACTCCGTTCGCCGCATCATGGGCGGCGGCAGATCAGCTTTACGCGGACCTGGGCATCGCTACGTCGCCCGTATCTGACGATCGCGATTGGGACACAATCTATTCCGAAGCCATGGACGAGCGCTATCGCCAAAAGGGGATGATCCTGTGAGCGGGACTTCCCTCAAAATAATGGTGGATGCCAACGTATGGGTTGATTCGTTTTGCGCCGACCATGCCGAGTCGCTTGCCGCACGCGCGTTTATTGGGCAGGCGACGGAGGCGGGGGCATTGCTGTTCTTTCCGGTGCATATCGCCAAGGACGTACTGTATGTTGTACAGCACGAACTGAAGCGCAGCGTTCTTGCCAGCGGGGGAGCGCTCGGCGAGGCTTCTGCCCGCGCGATTGGCGATGCGGCGCTGGCGTTTGTTCGGAACATGACCGAAAACGCCACGGCCGTGGGCGCAGATGCGTCGGACCTTTGGCTGGCCGACAAATACTTAGCGCTCCATCGCGATTACGAGGACAACTTGGTACTCGCCGCATGCAAACGCGCCCAGGTTGATTACTTGGTGACCAACGATCGAAAACTGCTCGAACATGCCGATCTTGCAGCAAAGACACCTCGTCAAATGATGCCGATTCTTGCTTTGGCCGAACGTGGTGGCGCGGCTATCGGTTGACGCGAGCTGTTTGCGGGCCTCTTGGACGACGATGCACCAAAGGGCCCGCGTCTGCTATTTACAAAAGCTCGGCCTTAATGGCGGGACTTTCTGCGAGCTGCTCGGCCGCCTTTTCGTCGGAGCTGTCGAGTGCTGCCAGGCTTCGGTAGACCCACTCGTTGACCTGGGTGTTCTTGACGCCTGCGGTCTGCATAAGGGCGCCTACCTCGCGGATTGCTGCGAGCAGATCGGCTTTGCGACCCGCGAGCTCGACCTCGACGCCGTGGTAGGCGGTCACGCCGCGGTTCTCGCTCACGTGGTCGATAAAGCCCTCGACGGTCTCAAGCTGCTGGGCGAGAACCGCATCATCGTCAGCGTCCAGCGCGACGAGTGCGTTCGATACCGTGAGGGCGGGATGTCCGCAGGGGACAAAGCCTTCGATGACATCCATAGCTTCGGTAATGGTTGAGCCCAGGCCTGCGAGGGCATTGACGAGTTGCTGCTTGGTATCCATAACGGTCCTTTCGACGGGTCAATTTTGCTTGGCGAAAATATACGTGACGCGTTCGGTGTCAAAAGTGCGAAGTGTGGTGCACATTGGGGTCTTCACAGCTCGTGCATAGAACAGCTGTCCGCTTTCAGAACGTGGTAAGATAGCACTCCACAAGTGGGGCTCGCCCCGCATGTTCCTTGAAAAGTCGATGGGTGTTGGGTGCTCGTGCCCAATGCCATCCAGACTTTCCCGACATTCGGGGGCGACTGGTTTCGACACGATAGCTCTGAGAGAGGAAGCAAGCCGAGGTCTCCTCGCCTCGTTAAACAGGGGTACCGTCAAATTGAATTGACAACAACTCTTCTTTTGAGCCTATGGCTCTCGCTGCTTAGTTTATAGCGGCGCGTCAACCCGGTGATTTCCCCGACACCGGCGCGACGTCATTTTAGGGGAATGCTCCTGCGCACGTAATCGGTATGGCGCGGGCTAAGATCGAACCGGTTGGGATGCTGCGAGCGTGTCGCTGCGCGCAAAGCGTCCGAGACTAAACCAGCGACTGAGCTTGGAGATGCCAATCAGGGGGCTTTCGTGGACCGGAGTTCGATTCTCCGCGCCTCCACCAATAGTTACAGGCAGGTAGAGAAGTGTCTCTACCTGCTTTTTTATTAATTACAGATACCGCGGAGAATCGAACTCTATGCAGGGCGCGAGCGTTAAGCAAACGCGAAGCGTTTGTAGCGAGCGGGCGAGGACGCCGGCAGGCGGCCGAAGCCGGTGCGGATTTGCGAAGCAAATACGCGGATTCTCCGCGCAATGCTTCAGTCAGATATAGATGCGATGCCGATTAAGCTCCGGCTGCCCATGCCTCGCTTCAACGCAAGCCTCGTACCGCGGAGAATCGAACTCTGTGCAGGGCGCGGGCGTAAAGAAAACGCCACGGCAACGCAGGGTGGGACGCGCTTTCCCAATGGCGGCCCAGGTGGAAAGTACGTCCCGGAATTCGCAATCAGACTGGGACGTAGTTTCCGGATGGCACATCAAGCGGAAACCGCATCCCGGAATCCTCATTCGGAATGGGATGTAATTTCCAAATGAACGGCAAGCGGAAAGTTCATCCCGGAATCCGCGCTCAGAACGGGACGCGCTGTCCCAATGGCGGTCCAAGCGGAAAGCGCATCCCGGAATCCCGCCTCAAACTGGGATACACTTTCCGCTTCATCTGCCGCCTCAAAAAACCCATGCGCCCTCCATCCCAAAACTGGGTAGAAGAAGGCCAAAACGCAATCGCAGGAGGTCAATATGACTGCAGAAGATAAGGCAAAGAACGCCGGCAAGGTCGCGCTCGTCTTGGAGGGCGGTAGTTTTCGCGGGCAGTTTACCGCGGGCGTGCTCGACGTTCTCATGGAGGCCGGCGTCGAGATTCCGGCGGTATATGGCGTATCGGCCGGCGCCCTCAACGGCGTGAACTACAAGTCGCACCAGATCGGCCGTGCCAACCGCATCAACCTGGCTTTCTGCAACGACAACCGCTTCATGGGCGCCGCATCGTTTGCGTCCACGGGCTCCATTGTGGGTTACGACTTTATCTTCAACGATGTCCAGGACCGCCTGGATCCCTTTGACAACGAGACCTTCGACGCGAGCCCCATCGAGATGTACGCCGTCGCGACGGACATGCTCTTTGGAACCGCCGCGTACCTCCCGGTCAAAAGCGCCGTGCTCGATCTCGACGCCGTGCGCGCCTCGACGTCGCTGCCGCTGGTGACGCCGCCGGTCGAGATTGACGGGCACAAATACGTCGACGGCGGCGTAGCCGATTCGGTTCCTATCGAGCATGTGCTCGAGGAGGCGGGCTTCGACCGTGCGGTCGTCATCGTCACCCAGGACCGCTCATATGAGAAAAAGCCCTACGAGTTTATGCCTGCCGCGCGCGCCCGCTATGTCGACTACCCCTATCTGCTCGAGGCTATCGAGACGCGCCACGACCGCTATAACCTCCAGCGCATGCACCTGTGGAAGTATGAGCGCGAGGGCCGCGCACTGGTCGTCGCTCCGCAAAAGCCGGTCGAGGTCGGCCATGTCGAGCACGATCCGGCAAAGCTTTTGGACCTGTATATCCAGGGCCGTCAGGAGGCAAAGCGCTTGCTGGGAGATATCGAGGCGTTTGTCGAGCGTTAACGCTGCGACATCACGGCTCGTGGATGACATGTGCAGAAACTCTGGTCGGAGCCAAAATACCTGTTGACTCGTACGGCGAGCGGGGTAATATGGACGGGTTACTTGCAGAGCCCCGTGAATCTCTGTAACAACACGTACTGTACATGGAGGAGTCTAAGTGATTTCGAAATCGACTCACTACGCCAAGCAGGGCGAGGTCCAGCGCAACTGGGTTCTCGTCGACGCCGATGGTGCTGTCCTGGGCCGTCTTGCCACCCAGATCGCAATGATCCTGCGCGGTAAGAACAAGCCCCAGTTCACGCCCAACAGCGACTGCGGCGACTTCGTTGTCGTCATCAACGCCGATAAGGTCCAGCTTACCGGTAACAAGGCCGACACGAAGACCTATTATCGCCACAGCGGCTACAACGGCGGCCTCAAGGCTGAGAGCTTCCGCCAGGCTATGGAGAAGCACCCGGAGAAGGTCATCGAGCGCGCCGTTCGCGGTATGCTGCCCAAGACCACCCTCGGCCGTGCCCAGATGACCAAGCTTAAGGTCTACGCTGGTGCCGAGCATCCGCATGCTGCCCAGAACCCCACGAAGATTGAGCTGGAGGCTTAAAGATGGCTGAGAACACCGTTGTCTACCAGGGTACCGGCCGTCGTAAGAACGCCGTCGCCCGCGTCCGTCTCGTCCCCGGCACCGGCAAGGTGACCATCAACAAGCGTGACGCCGAGCAGTATTTCGGCCGCAGCTTTTTTCCTTTGATAAGAGAAAAACAAAACGGGCGCAGCTGTCTCCAGGA
>URVD01000078.1 GCA_900551195.1 uncultured Collinsella sp. | reverse complement strand
GATCGCGACGGGGAGCTCGCGGCGGTCGCTGGATTGGGCTCCGCGGTCGTCGACTTCGCAGAACAGGTCGGTCTGGATGCCGCCTTGGTGGTCGAAGTCGCTCATGCCGATGCCCGCTAAGCGAACATGCATGCCTTCCTGCCAGATGTTGTCGAGCAGTTCGAGCGCAACCGCCACAAAGATGTTCTCATCGTCGGTCGGATGAGGCAGCCGGCGCTGTGCCGTACGCCCGCTGCCATACGAATACTTGAGCTTGAGCGTTACCGTGCCGCCCGTCAGTCCCTGACGGCGCAGGCGGCGTCCAACTGACTCGCCCAACAGTGCAATCGCCGCTTCGATGTCTCCGCGCTCAGTTAAATCTTTCGCAAAGGTGCGTTCATTGCTGACCGACTTGATCTTGCGCTCTTCATCGAGACTCGTGACTTCGGAGATTTCAAGTCCCAGCGCACGCTGACGCATACGTTCGCCGTTGACGCCAAAAATAGAGGCCAAGGTGGATTCCGGTGCACGTGATAGCTCGCCGAGCGTGTAGATGCGCATGCGGCGCAGTCGCTCCTCGGCCGAGCGCCCGATGCCGCTCATGGCAGATACCGGCAGCGCGGCCAAAAAGCGCTGCTCGGTTCCGGGGCGCACGATGGTCAGCCCAAACGGCTTATCCCGCTCGCTTGCGATCTTTGCGACCGTCTTGTTGCAGCCTACGCCAATGGAGCACGTCACTCCCAGCGCTGCCACGCGGTCGCTTATACGCCGTGCAACCAGCAGCGGGTCCTCGGGCGCAAAGCGACCCGGTGTGATATCGATAAAGGCTTCGTCGATCGATACGCGCTCAACGCGCGGCGTCTCCTCGGCAAGAATCGCCATGACCTGCGCGCTCACCTCGCGATAGCGATCAAAGTGCCCGTGCGTCCAAATGGCTTGCGGGCACAAGCGCCGTGCCTCGGCTGAGGGCATGGCGGAGTGCACGCCAAAGCGACGTGCCTCGTAAGAACAGGTGGACACAACGCCGCGGGAATCGGCGTCTCCGCCCACGATGAGCGGCTTTCCGCGCCATTCGGGATGATCGAGCATCTCCACGCTCGCAAAAAACGCATCGAGGTCCATGAGGCCCACCGCCGGACCCGTCCAGGGAGGCGGCGTGACGCCCATGGCATCCTCATAACCGTATGTATGTTCGCGTCTTTCCATGTCATGAGTATACCGCGCAGCTCATGTGGGGTGCGTGTATGTGCTTGCAAATCCCGAATTCTTGTCTAAGATATGGATTTGCCCTCGACTACACCGAAGAAGTTGGTCTCACGGACTTCACCTGCCCGCGTCGATGGCGTATTATGTTCAACTGTTTGTTTGTAGTTGCAGCCTAAAGCTGCTTGGTTGGAGGAGTTTCCTTTGGCAGTCAAGATTCGCCTTGCTCGTCACGGCGCTAAGAAGCGTCCGTACTACCGTGTCGTCGTCGCCGATTCCCGCGCCCCGCGTGACGGTCGTATCATCGAGGAGGTTGGCCGCTACAACCCGATGACCGCCCCCAAGACCATCAACCTCGACCTCGAGAAGATCGCCGACTGGCAGTCCAAGGGCGCTCAGCTCACCGACGCCGTCGCCGCTCTGGTCAAGGCCGCCAACGAGGGCGAGAAGACCGAGACCGTCGTCAAGAAGTCCAAGAAGCAGCTCGCCAAAGAGGCCGAGGCCGCTAAGGCTGCCGCTGAGGCCGCTGAGGGCGCCGAGGAGTAAATCGTGCCTGAGGTTGACGCTGCACAGCTCGAGGGTGAGGCAATGCTCTCAGATCGCATCGCCGATCTCGTCGAATATCTCGTTGTTCAGATCGTCGACGACCCGGATTCCGTGAGCCTTGAGGTCATCGATGGTGACGACGCCTCCACGATTGAGGTTTCGGTCGCCGAGGATGACGTCGCTAAGGTCATCGGCCGTCGTGGCCGTACCATCAAGGCCATTCGCACGCTCGCCCGTGCACTGGCCGCTCGCCTCGACACTGCTGTCGAGGTAGAGGTTCTGGGCTAGGACCTTGAGGTCCCAGTACAAAAACATTGCCCGTGTGGTCAAGCCGCACGGAAGGAAGGGGGAGGTCCTCGCGCAGCCGCTGCGGGGGCTTCCTTCTGTATTAGAGCCGGGTATGCGCGTCGCCCTGACGCCGCCGGCGCTCAAGCGCGACCGCTTTTGCACGGTCGTGTCCGTCACCGATACGGGCGATGGCGATCTGGTCTCGTTTGAGGGCATTGACGACTTGACGGCCGCCGAGGGCATCACGGGATGCTATGTGTTGGCAAATCGTGACGATTTTGAGCTCGATTCACTCGACGCCGCCTATTCCGACCTGATGGGTCGCGAGGTGGTCGACGAGCGCTTCGGTTCACTCGGTACGATCGTCGAGATCATGTCGACGCCCGCTAACGATGTTTGGGTTGTCGAGGGTGATCGGTACGGCGAGGTACTGATTCCCGTGATCGAGCAGGTTGTGCTCGATCTTCCCGACACAGGAACAATTTCCGTCCACGTTATGGACGGCCTGATCGATATGGACAAGTAGGGAGGACTACATGCTGATTGAGACCCTTTCGGTCTTTCCCGAGATGTTTGAGCCCGTCATGTCCACATCGATTTTGGGCCGCGCCCGCAAGGCCGGCCTTTTTGATTTTAAGGCGTATAACCTGCGCGACTGGACGCACGACCGCCATCGTACCGTCGATGACGAGCCGTACGGCGGCGGGCAGGGCATGCTCATGAAGGTCGAGCCTATCGCCGAGGCCATCGAGGCCATTAGCGCGGAGGGCCCCAAGCCGACGGTGGTGTTCTTCACCCCGTGCGGCGAGCCTTTTATGCAGCATGTGGCCGAGCGCCTGCTCAAAAGCGAGCGCCTGCTGTTTGTGTGCAGCCGTTACGAAGGTGTCGACGAGCGTGCCTATGCGTATGCCGACGAGCGCCTGTCGATCGGCGATTACGTGCTCACGGGCGGCGAGCTTCCCGCTATGGTCGTTGCCGATGCCGTCGTACGCCTGATCCCCGGCGCCCTTGGTGACGAGATGAGCAACGTCGACGAGTCGTTCTCGACCGCCGAGGACGGAGGCCTGCTCGAGTATGCGCAGTACACTCGCCCTGCTGAATTCAACGGCGAGGGCGTGCCGCCGGTGCTCGTGAGCGGCGACCATGCCAAGGTTGACGCCTGGCGCCGTAAGAATGCCATCGAGCGCACCTGCCGCTGGCGTCCCGACCTGATCGAGACGGCGCGGCTTACGCCCCAGGAGCGCGCATACGCGCAAGATTTGCTTTCCGGAAGGGGTGAATAGAATGGTGGATGATAAAGGGCGTCAACGGGTTCACCTCGAACATGATTTTGGCGAAAGGTCCGTTTTCACTTTACGTGGTGCTCTGGAGTGGATTTTAGTCATTCTTATCGCGCTCGCCGCCACCTTCTTGATCCGCACCTTTGTGGTCGAGCCCTTTGTGGTACCCACCGGCTCCATGGAGGACACGATCGAGATTGGCGACCAGATCCTGGCACAAAAGGTGAGCCTCGAGCTCGGTCAGCCCGTCAAACAGGGTGATATCGTGGTGTTCCATAATCCCGATGCCACGTCCGAGCATGACGTGCTGGTAAAGCGCGTCATCGCCACGGCCGGTCAGACGGTCGACCTTCAGGACGGCAAGGTCGTCGTCGACGGCCAGGCGCTCGATGAGGACTATACGACCGGCATGAGCTGGCCGCTTTCGGTCCAGGCGCCCGCCGCCCAGGTGAGCTATCCCTACACCGTCCCCGACGGCTGCGTGTGGGTGATGGGCGACAACCGCGAGAACTCAGCCGACTCACGCTACTTTGGTCCCGTTGATCGCTCTGATTTGATCGCCGTGGCGCTCGTGCGTTACTGGCCGCTTAACCGTCTGGGCGCTATCGACTAAAAACCGCTATAGTACAGTACCTAACCGTGTAATCGTTTCGACGAGGGGATATTAGAGGCATGAACGCTTCATCGCTTTCCTTCCAAGACATCATCCTGCGCCTCCAGCAGTACTGGGGCGAGCAGGGCTGCGTTATTATGCAGCCCTATGACTCCGAGGTCGGTGCCGGTACCTTCCACACCGCGACCACACTGCGCTCGCTCGGTCCCGCCGAGTGGCGCACCTGCTATGCTCAGCCTTGCCGCCGTCCCGCCGACGGCCGCTACGGCGAGAACCCTAACCGCATGCAGCACTACTATCAGTTCCAGGTGCTCATCAAGCCGTCGCCGGTCAACGCCCAGGAGCTCTACCTGGGTTCGCTGGCCGCCATTGGCCTGGACCCCAACGACCATGACGTCCGCTTTGTCGAGGACGACTGGGAGAGCCCGACCTTGGGCGCCTGGGGCCTTGGCTGGGAGGTCTGGCTTAACGGTATGGAGGTCACGCAGTTTACATACTTCCAGCAGGTGGGCGGTATCGAGGTCGACCCCGTGCCCGTCGAGATCACCTATGGCCTGGAGCGTATCGCCATGTACGCCCAGGGCGTCAACTCCGTTTACGACCTAGTGTGGAGCTACCTGCCCGACGGTACGCCCATGACTTACGGCGACGTGTTCCTCGAGAACGAGCGCGAGTTCAGTGCCTATAACTTTGAGGTTGCCAACGTCGAGATGATGCGTCAGAAGTTTGACGACTACGAGGCCGAGTGCCATTCCTGCCTGGAGCGCAAGCTGCCGCTGCCCGCATACGACTGCGTCATGAAGTGCAGCCACGCTTTCAATCTGCTCGATGCCCGCGGCGCCCTGTCCGCGGTCGAGCGTGCCAACTACATCCTGCGCGTCCGCGCCGTCGCCAAGGCGTGCTGCGAGGCCTACATGGCCGAGGTCGCCGGAGTGAACGAGAATGCCGACCAGGAAGGCGAGGTGGCGTAAGCCATGGCAGACGCTAAGGATTTCCTGTTTGAGATCGGTACGGAGGAAATGCCCTCTGCACCGCTGAACAATGCCGTCAAGCAGCTTGGTACCATGATCGCCAAGGGTCTCGACGAGGCCGGTCTGGCCCACGGCGAGGTCCGCGTGATCTCGAGCCCGCGTCGCCTGGCTGCGCTCGTTGCCGACGTTGCCACCGCGACCGATGAGGTTCACGAGGTCAAGCGTGGCCCCGCGGCAAACATCGCCTTCGACGCTGACGGTAACGCCACTAAGGCCGCCCAGGGCTTTGCCCGCAAGTGTGGTGTGGCTGCCGAGGATCTGGTCTGTCGCGAGGACACCGACGGCCGCGAGTACGTCTTTGCCGAGAAGAATATTCCTTCCGCACCGGCTACGCCGATTCTGACCGCTCTGTGCGAGAAGACCATCGCCGGCCTGCAGTGGCCCAACTACCGCTCTCAGCGCTGGGGTCACGAGCACGCCACCTTCGTGCGCCCGGTCCGTTGGATCTGCTGCCTTCTGGGCGAGGACGTTGTGCCCGTGTCGTTTGCCGACGTGACGAGTGGCAACACCACGCGTGGCCATCGCGTGCTTGGCCCCGGTGACCATGTGGTCGCCAGCCCCGCTGTTTACGAGCAGGTGCTCGAGGATGCCGGCGTGCTTTCTGCCGAGCGCCGTCGCGAGGCCATCCTTGCCGGTATCTCCGAGGTCGAGGCCGCTCGCCCCGGCTGCCATGTCGATACGCCCAAGAAGGTCTTTGAGGAGGTCATTAACCTCTGCGAGTGGCCGACGGTGCTCGTCGGTACTTTCGACGAGGAGTTCCTCAAGGTCCCGCACGAGATTATCTGCGAGTCCATGCTCACCAACCAGCGCTACTTCCCGATCTATGACGGCGAGGGCAAGCTGACGCGTGAGTTCGTGGTCGTTTCCAACAGCAAGCCCGAGAACGCCGAGCGAGTGATCGACGGTAACGAGCGCGTCGTGCGCGCCCGTCTGGACGACGCTAAGTTCTTCTACGAGGAGGACCTGAAGATCTCCCTCGACGAGTTCCGTGAGCGTCTGTCCAAGGTTGCCTTCCAGGAGAAGCTCGGTAGCGTGCTCGCCAAGTCCGAGCGCATCGAGCAGCTCGCGCTCGCTATCGCCCGCGAGGCTCACCTGGGCGCCCATCTTGCCGCCGACGCTGCTCGCGCCGCACACCTGTGCAAGGCAGACCTGGTGTCCAACGCCGTCGTCGAGTTCACGAGCCAGCAGGGCGTGATGGGCGGTTATTACGCGACCGCGATGGGGGAGAACGACGAGGTCGCCCATGCTATTCGCGATCACTATCGTCCTCGCTTTGCCGGTGACGAGCTGCCCGAGGGCACCGCTGGCTGCATCGTGGCCTGCGCCGACAAGCTCGATACCATCGCCGGTATCTTTGCCATCGGCGAGCCCCCGACCGGCTCCTCCGACCCCTACGCGCTGCGTCGTGCCGCTATCGGCATTATCAACATCCTGCGCGACCGTCTGCCGATCGACCCCACGTCGCTCATCGACTTTGCCCTCGAACTCTACAGTGAGCAGGGCATTGAGTTCGACGCCGCCGAGGTCGCCCAGCAGGTTCGTGACTTCTTCCATGGCCGCCTGGTGAGCATGGCCCGCGACGAAAAGATTCCGGCCGATACCGTCGCCGCCGTCTCCGCGGTGCACATCATCGCCCCGTCCGTCTTCTTCGCCCGCTGCGCCGCCCTCGACGAGGCCCGCAAGAACGACGCTGAGACGTTCGACAACCTGGCGACCGCCTATGCCCGCGCCGCGCATATCTCCAAGCCCGAGCTGGGTGCGGAGTATGACCGCAGCCTGATGGGCGAGGTCGAGCTTGCGCTCGCCGACGCCTCCGAGGCTGCTCAGACCGCTGTCGATGCCGCCCTTGCTGCCGAGGACTACCCGGCCGCATTTGCTGCCCTCGCCGCCCTGCGTGCCCCCATCGACCGCTTCTTCGACGAGGTCATGGTCATGGACAAGGACGAGCAGCTTCGCGATAATCGCCTTAAGCTGCTCAACCGCTTCGAGGCCGTTTTCTCCGGCATCGCCAACATCGGTGAGCTTGCCCGCAAAAAGTAAGCCAGCCTGCGCATAAGCGCAAAAGGAGCCCCGCATGGATTGCCCGGTCACCGCTCGTCCCACCGTTATCGTTATCTCCGATTCGCTCGGCGATACCGCTTGTGAGGTGGTGCTTGCGGCGTCCGGGCAATTTGATGAAGGGGCTTTTCGTCTCTTGCGCCTGCCCAAGGTGACCTCGGTGGAGCAGGTCAAGTCATTTGTGGGGCCGCGCGTCGATGCCGACCATCGCGATGTCGCCGTGTTCCATACCATTGTCGATCCGGCGCTTCGCGCCCGCGTGCTCGATTACCTGGGTATGCTGCATATCCGTTCGGTCGACCTGATCGGCCCGACGCTTGCCGTGCTGTCGTCGCTCATCGGTGTGCCGCCCAAGTGCGTTGCGGGCGTGATTCACAAGACCGATGACCGCTATTTCCATCGTATCGAGGCCATGGAGTATTTCGTTGAGCACGATGACGGTCGTGGTTGCGACGATCTGTCGGGTGCCGATATCGTGCTGCTGGGTGTGTCGCGTACATCCAAGACGCCGCTGTCGATGTATTTAGCCTATCAGGGCTACAAGGTCGCCAATGTCCCACTGGCGCATGGCATGGAGCCGCCCAAGTCGATTTACGAGGTTGACCCGATGCGCCTGTTCGGCTTGATTTCGACCGTCGATGTGATTTCCGAGATTCGCGATAGCCGCTTGGGCGACGACTACGCCCGCGCCGTCGCAGGCTCCTATGCCGAGCCCGAGAGCGTGCGTAGTGAGCTTGCGGAAGCCCGCGCGCTCATGAAACGCCTGGGCTGCTTTGTAGTGCGTACCGACGGCAAAGCCATCGAGGAAAGCGTACCCTTTATTTCCTTGAGCATCCGGAGTCAGCCAGGATTCAAAAACGAGGTTCT
>URVD01000077.1 GCA_900551195.1 uncultured Collinsella sp. | reverse complement strand
CGGGGATGGCTCTCCTGCAGCACGGCCCGATGCCGCCATGAAGCGCATCGCAAGTGCTTTGGAAGCTCTTTAGTTACGCTGTTTTACCAAACCGCGTAACTGCTCGACGCTGCAAACGGCCCCAAGCGGCAATCTGACGTTCAATTTCAAGGGCGCGACCATAAGGTCTGCGCCCTTTCATTTCACGTCACCTTGCTCGCGTGTACGGGTTTTCGCTGACTTATGCTCAACAAGGGCGGTTGTATTATTTTCGGCGCTCATTGGGGACAGACTTAAATGAGTACCCACGGGGGGTACTCATTTAAGTCTGTCCCCAATGAGCACCAACGAGCAGGTGGAAGGTTGCGGGTTCTTTACGGGAATGTAGTGTGGGCTGCGGAAACGTGGTTCTTTCCGTACAATAGTTCAACTCGTGTAAACGCAGGGAAGGGACATTCATGGCAGACATGATCGAGATCAAGCATCTCAACAAGTACTTTGGCGACCTGCATGTGCTCAAAGATATCAACCTCACCGTCAAGCGCGGCGAGAAGCTCGTAATGATCGGGCCCTCTGGTTCGGGTAAGTCGACGCTCATCCGCTGCGTCGATTATCTTGAGGAGCCCACGTCGGGCGAGGTCATCATCGACGGCACGCCGCTTACCAAGAAGAACCACCTGGAGATGGCTCGCAAGTATAGCTCCATGGTATTTCAGCAGTTCAATCTGTATCCCAACATGACGGTGCTGGGCAATCTGACGCTCGCGCCCATCAAGCTGCAAAAGAAGAGCAAGGAGGAGGCGACCGAGATCGCCATCGCCGCGCTCAAGCGCGTTGGCATGGCGCATAAGGCCGGCGAGTATCCGCAGAATCTCTCGGGCGGTCAGCAGCAGCGCATCGCCATCGCCCGTGCTCTGTGCACCAAGCAGCCCATCATCCTGTTTGATGAACCGACCTCGGCGCTCGACCCCGAGATGGTCCAGGAAGTCCTGGACGTTATGATTGAGCTCGCGCAGGAGGACATCACCATGATTTGCGTGACGCACGAGATGGGCTTTGCGCGCCAGGTGGCCGACCGCGTCATCTTTATGGAGGACGGCCGCATTCTGGAGGAGGGCACGCCCGAGCACTTCTTCGATAACCCCGAGAACCCGCGCTGCCGCGAGTTCCTGTCCAAGATTCTGCACTAGGCGCGGTGATGGACATGACGGATATGACGAGGGCGGCCGTGTCGCGCCGTCACTTTTTGCAGCTGGCTGGCGCCGGCATGCTCGCGCTGACGGGGACCGTGCTTGCCGGTTGCGGCAACTCCACCAGCGGCGAGGGCTCCGACAAGGGGTCTAAGCTTGCGGCCATCAAGTCGCGTGGCCATCTGAATGCCGGCGTTAAGAAGGACGTTCCCGGCTACGGCTATTACGACACCGCCAAGGGTCGCTTTGAGGGCATGGAAGTCGATTTGTGCTACCAGATCGCGGCCGCCGTCTTTGGCGTGAGCTACAAGGATGCTCGCGCCCAGGAGCTGGTCGAGTTTACCGACGTAACGCCCAAGACGCGCGGCCCGCTGATCGATAACGGCCAACTCGACGTGGTCGCGGCGACCTACACCATCACCGACGAGCGCAAGAAGAGCTGGGATTTCTCGACGCCGTACCGCACCGACTACGTGGGACTCATGGTCAAGAAGCGTTCGGGCTTTACCTCGATTGAGGATCTAGACGGCAAGGTCATCGGCGTGAGCCAAGGTGCTACCACGCAGGGCCTGATCGAGCAGATGATCAAGGACAACGGCTTTAGCTGTAAGCCCGAGTTTAGGGCCTTTAGCGGCTACCCCATCATCAAGAGTTCGCTCGATGCCGGCAATATCGACGTCTTTGCCATGGACCGCTCCACGCTGGCCGGTTACATGAACGAGACCGTTGAGCTGCTGCAGCCCGAGGTCAAGTTTGGCGAGCAGGGCTACGGCGTGGCGACCAAGAAGGGCTGCGACCTTTCGGCCGTGGTCGATCAGGTGATTTGCGATCGCCTGGCCGACGGCTGGCTCGACCAAGAGGTCAAGACCTGGGGTCTTGTATAGGCGCATCGTCCAAGGAAGGAATCAAATGCTCGAAGGATTATTTGACGCCGACCGTTGGTCGACGACATTTCAAAACATGGGGCCCTTCTGGGAGGGCTTTGGTGTGACGCTGCAGGTGGTTGTTGCCGGTCTGTTGCTGTCGCTGGTGCTGGGCACGCTGCTGGGCGTATTCTCTACCACTCGCTCGCGCGTGCTGCGCGCCATAAGCCGCGTGTACGTGGAGTTTTACCAGAACACCCCGTTGCCCGTGCAGGTGCTCTTTATGTACATGGCCGGTCCGCAGTTTTTGCAGGCCATAACCGGTGCCGACCAGCCGGTGCGCATCGCGCCGTTCGTGTTGGGCTTCTTGGGCGTGGGCCTGTATCACGCGGCCTACATTTCGGAGGTCATCCGCACCGGTATCGAGGCGGTTCCGCGCGGTCAGATGGAGGCGGCCCAGAGCCAGGGCTTCACCCGTGCGCAGGCATACTGGTACATCGTGCTGCCCCAGACGTTCAAGATCATTCTGCCGCCGCTGTGTAACCAGGCGCTCAACCTGGTCAAGAATACGTCGGTGCTGGCGCTTGTGGCCGGCGGCGACCTTATGTACCGTTCCGACAACTTTGTGAGTCTGTACGGTTACCTGCAGGGATACATCGTCTGCTGCCTTATGTACTTCATCATCTGCTTTCCGCTCGCCATGCTGGTGCAGTGGCTCGAGCGCCGCTCCAAGGAGCGTCCGCGCGGCGTGAGCCTGGCCGAGCTGGGGCTCGACAACGTAGAGGAGGCCTAGCGCATGGAAATCTTCAACGCGACCAACCTGCTCTACATTTGGGGCGGCTTTGTTAAGACGATCGAGATCTCGGCGCTGTCGATCTTTTTCTCGCTCATCTTTGGCACGGTGCTGGCGCTCGTTAAGAGCTATGCGCCCCGCCCATTCCGTATTTTGGTGAGCGCCTATATCGAGCTGTTCCGCTGCACGCCGAACCTGCTGTGGATCCTGTTTATCTACTTTACAGTGCAGGGTTTGGACATTGTGATTTCGACCATTGCCTTTACGCTGTTTACCAGCGCTGTTATGGCCGAGATTGTGCGCGGCGGCCTCAACTCGATTCCGCGCGGCCAGTTTGAGGCAGCGCAGAGCCAGGGCTTCGGCTTCTTTGCCACCATGCGCTACATCATTCTGCCGCAGACGTTTAAGACGATCATTCCGGCGCTGTTTAGCCAGTGCACGACCGTCATCAAGGACAGCTCGTATCTTTCGGGTATTAACGTGGCCGAGCTCATGTACACGGCAAACGTCGTGATGGCCCATGCGATCGACCTGTCGCAGGTGCTTATGCTCTACGGCCTGGTGTTTGCGATGTACTTTGTGCTCAACTTTGGTATTTCGCTGCTGGTTCGCGCATATCAACGCCGCATCGTGGCCGCATAGTCCTGCTTCCCCAAGCACGGCACCTTGCCCCTCAATCGTCGCTTGCGTACATTTAGTACGCGGCGCTCCTCTTTCGGGGCAGTCTGCCGCACTTGGGAAACCAGGACGGTCGTAAGTGACAAAATGGGAATCAGGAATCGCCTATTTCTCATTTGTTAGAAAGGAATCGCGATGAGCGATCTGGAGAATAAGAAGAATCCTGTGGTCATTACCATCGCGCGCGACTTTGGCGCCGAGGGCCACGAGATTGGTCGCATGCTTGCCGACGAGCTGGGGATTCCGCTGTACGATAACGAGCTGCTGGTGCGTGCGCCGCTGCGCGCGGGTGAGTCACTCGACAAGATGGCCGCCTACGACGAGCGTCTGGCCGTGGAAAACATGGCGTTTTTGCCCGACCGCTACGATGCGCGTTCGTACTCGGACAAGTTGTTCCAAAAGATGAGCCAGGTGATTTTGGATCTGGGCGAGACCGAGAGCTGCATCATCGAAGGGCGCCTGTCCGATTACCTGCTGCGCAATAACCCCAACCACATTGCCGTGTTGGTGACCGCCCCCTTTGAGGACCGCGTCGAGATCGTGCGCAAGAAGCGCGGCCTTAACAAAAAGAAGGGCGCCAAGCTGGTCAAGCAGCAGCAGAAGGCGCGCGAGGCTTTTTACAAGCGCTATAGCGCCGGCAAGTGGAAGATGACGAGCGGCAAGGACATCGTCGTCAACCGCGCCAAGCTGGGTCGCGAGGGCTGCAAAGACGTTATCGCCGCTGCGTACCGCTACAAAGTCGCCCAGCTCGAAGGCTAGCCGACCAAACCCCCACAAAGGGGACAGGCACCTTTGTGGGGGTTTTGTTTTAGGCCGAGGGAAAGGCCTTGGCGGCAGTGCCTATCCTCGGCTTTTGCAAAATCTCGATCTGTAACACCAAGCCAGCGAAAATGGCTCTAACTGTTACAGATTTAGATGAACCGTTCGGCCGTCAGCCCAACGTCTTGATCTGTAACACCAGGCGGCATATTTGGTCTCTAACTGTTACAGATTGAGATGCGGCGTGGGCGGCCGGCACAATATCTCGATCTGTAACAACTGCAGGGCTCAACGGACTCCAGCTGTTACAGATTGAGACAAAACGACCGGCCAAGTCCCCAACCGCCACAAAGGTGCATGTCCCCTTTGTGGCGGTCGGTTGGCTGACATAGAAAAAGTCCCCGCCGGGCGTGTGCTCGACGGGGACTTTGCCGTTTAATGGCTAGCGCTGAGGGTGATTACTCGCCCAGCAGGCTCTTGGTGATGGAGGCAGCGGCCTTCTTGCCGGCGCCCATCGCCAGAATGACCGTAGCGGCACCGGTGACGATGTCGCCGCCGGCCCAGATGCGGGGATCGGTGGTCTGGCCGGTCTCCTCGTCGGCAACGATGTAGCCCCACTTGTTGAGCTCCATCTTGCCGCCGATCTTCTTTGCGAAGGGGTTGGCGTTGGTGCCGATAGCCGAGATAGCGACGTCGCAGGGGATCTCCTCGATGGCGCCCTCGATGGGCACCGGGCGGCGACGGCCGGACTCGTCAGGCTCGCCGAGCTCCATCTTCTGGACCTTGACGGCGCACACGGAGCCGTCTTCGCCAGCGACAAACTCGAGCGGGGAGACGAGCGGCAGAACCTCGACGCCCTCGGCCTTAGCATGGTGCAGCTCGGCGCGACGGCAGGGCATCTCGTCCTCGGTACGACGGTAGGCGATGATGGCGTGCTCGGCGCCCAGACGCTTGGCGGTACGGACGGCGTCCATAGCCACGTTGCCGCCACCAAAGACGACGACGTTCTTGCCGTGCTTGGTGGGGGTGTCGTACTCGGGGAACTTGTTGGCCTTCATCAGGTTCACGCGGGTGAGGTACTCGTTAGCGAAGAAGACGTTGGGCAGGTTCTCGCCGGGGACGTTGAGGAACTTGGGCAGGCCTGCGCCGGTCGCCACGTAGATGGCGTCGAAGCCCTGCTCGAACAGCTCCTCGGCCGTGGCCATGTTGCCCACGACGGAGTTGTACTCAAACTTGACGCCCATGTCCTCCAGGCCGTCAATCTCGCGCTTGACGACTGCCTTGGGCAGACGGAACTCGGGGATGCCGTAGACCAGCACGCCGCCGCCGGTGAAGAATGCCTCGAAGACGGTAACGTCAAAGCCGTTGCGGGCGAGCTCGCCGGCGCAGGTGATGCCGGACGGGCCGGAGCCGACGACGGCGACCTTCTTGCCGTTCTTGGGGGCCATCTTGGGAGTGGAGGCGAGCTCGGGGCGGTCACCCAGGAAGCGCTCGAGCTGGCCGATGGCCACGGGCTCGGACTTCTTGCCACGGATGCACTTGCCCTCGCACTGGTTCTCCTGCGGGCAGACACGGCCGCAGATGGCGGGAAGCATGGAGTCCTCGCGGATGGTATCGAGAGCGCCGCCGAAGTCCTTCGCGCGGATCTGCTCGATAAAGCGGGGAATGTTGATGTTGACGGGGCAGCCCTCAACACAGAACGGCTTCTTGCAGTTGAGGCAGCGCTCGGCCTCGGCCAGCGCCATCTCCTCGGTGAAGCCCTTGTCGACGGGGCGGAAGTCGCAGGCGCGCTCGGCAGCCGGCTCCTCGTTATCGGGGGTGCGGGGCGACTTCATATCGGCAACGAAACGACCGTTAACTAGTGGCATGCGCAGCTCTTTTCCTCATAGGCCTTGAGGGACTCGCCCTCTTCGGAACGGTAAGCGGCCTGGCGGGCACGAAGGTCATCCCAGTCGACCAGGGTGGCATCGAAGTCGGGGCCGTCGACGCAAGCGAACTTGGTCACGCCGCCCACCTCGACGCGGCAGCAGCCGCACATGCCGGTGCCGTCAACCATGATGGGGTTAAGGGACGCGGTGATGGGGGTGTCGTACTTCTGGGCGGTGAGGGTCGAGAACTTCATCATCGGAACGGGGCCGACGCAGAAGACCTGGCTCACGGCCTTGTCCTGCAGCAGACGCTCCAGCGGAGCGGTGACAACGCCCTGCTCGCCGTAGGAACCGTCGTCGGTGGTGATGTGGATGTGGTCCTCGTCGAGGAGCTCGCGGAACTGGTCCTCCATGAGCAGGAGGTCCTTGGTGCGGGCGCCCATGATGGCGTGCACCTCGTGACCGGTCTCGACCAGGTGCTTGGCGACCGGGAAGGCAATTGCCAGGCCGACGCCGCCGCCAATGACGGCGCAGGGGCCCTCAGCCATCTCGGTGGGAACGCCCAGCGGGCCCACGACGTCGCGCAGCGACTCGCCGGCCTCGTAGGTGGAAAGCATCTCGGTGGTCTTGCCGATCACCATGAAGATGAACTCGACCCAGCCCTCGTCACCGTTCCAGCCAGCTAGGGTAAACGGGACGCGCTCGCCCGTCTCGTTGGCGCGAACCATGAGGAACTGTCCAGCGTGCGCATGCTTGGCGATTGCAGGCGCCTCAATGCGGAACTTGAACACCTTCTCCGAGAACTGCGTCTTCTCCAGGATCTTATACATAGAACCCCTCTCTTGTTAGGGCGGCCGAACCGTGCCTCCACGGAAATGGACGGCAGCCCGAGTAAAACCGTACGCGCACAGGCGTTGTGCAGACATACGGTGCAAATTATACCCTCATGGACATGCTGTTTACGTGTGTCTTCGGCGGTTGGGAAAAGGGTTTATCCACTTCGACCTACCAAATAGGGATAGGTTTATTTTGGTCAGTTTTATCAGGTAAAACAGCAAAGGGGGCCGGCCTCGGGTTGTGATGAGGCCGGCCCCCTTTGGGGTGCTATGCGTGTATGGCGGCGCGCGGTTTATCGTGATGCCGCAACTGGGGCGTTTCCGCAGGTAAAACCTGCCAAAAAACCTGCCCCTAAATGATAGGTTTTAGTGCTTGCCGTTGGCGGAGGCGGCACCGTTGACGTGGTCGCGGGCATAGACCACGCCGTGCACGATCGCCAGGCCGGCGGCGTCGGCCGCGCGGGCACAGGTGTCCTGGAAATCCTCGGCCTCGCGGGCGCGCAGCTGCTTAAGCACGTAGTCGGCGACGGCCATCTTGCCGGGAGGGTTGCCGATGCCGGTGCGGATGCGGCTGAAGTCGCGGCTGCCCATCTTGTCGATGATGGAGCGCAGACCGTTGTGGCCAGCATGGCCGCCGCCCACCTTAACACGCACGTCGCCGGCGGGAATATCGAGCTCGTCGTGGATCACAAGCAGCTCCTCGGCCTTGATCTTGTACTCGCGGCAGAGCTTGGAGATGGGGCCGCCCGAGGTATTCATGTACGACTGCGGCTTGACCAGTACAATCTGGCGCTTACCGCCCTCTTCCTCGGGATCGTTGATGTTGATGAGCGCGACCTCGGCGCCGGCCTGGTTTTTCCAGTACGTGACGCCGGCCTGACGGGCCAGCTCGTCAATCGCCTTAAAGCCGGCGTTGTGGC
>URVD01000076.1 GCA_900551195.1 uncultured Collinsella sp. | reverse complement strand
GGGCCCGCTGGGGGTAGCGAGCACAATCGAGGTGTAAGAAGAAAGAGAGGGCCATCGCCTAGAATCGTCAGCGCCTAGATATTCAACGAGAGGAAAGACAATGGTCCGCAGCGACATGCTACCCCAGCCGGACCGGGGGCTCGGCCTCGACCGGCCCCAGACCGAGGCATTTCACCGACGAGTTCAAGAGGAAGATAGTCGATCTCCACAACGCCGGAAAACCCAGGCGCGAGGCCATGGACGAGTGCGACCTCGACAAGAGCACCGTGGAGAGGCGGGTCAAGTCGATAAACGAGACCGGCTCGCCGCGCGCCGCCGACAACCGCACGCCCGAGTAGAACCGGATCCTGGAGCCCGAGCGCGAGAACCGCAGGCTCCGGATGGAGGTCAACGTCTTAAGACGAGCGGCGCCAGCATACGCTCGGAAGTCAGGGCCATGGCGGCCAACGGGGGGCCGCTGCCCCATATCGGCGCAGCGCTGGCATCGAGGCCTTCTGACCTGTGTCAAGATTTCGGACACGCATGCTCGAGAAATCAAGCGGCCATAGGCATGGCCTCGAGCTTGGGCTCGGTTCTCTCGAAGAAGGCCGCCATGGCCTCGGCCGGCACCTTGTAGCCGATCGTCGAGCGGGGCCTTCGGCGGTTGTAGTACGCCTCGATGAACTCGACCACCGCGTGCTTGGCGGAATCCCTGGTCGGGAAGCTGCGCCTGTAGTACATCTCGTTCTTCAGCGTGGCGAGGAACGACTCGGCCACCGCGTTGTCGTGGCAGTTGCCGGCGCGGCTGCAGGACAGCCGCACGTCGTTGTCGCGCGCCCATTCGGCCAGAAGCCTGCTGGTGTACTGGGCGCCGCGGTCGGCGTGGAATATCGCGTTGCCGGCCACGTAGCCGCGCGATTTGGCCGACGCCAGCGCCGAAACCACGATGTCGGCGGTCATGCGCTCGGAGAGCGACCAGCCCACCACCATGCGGGTGTTGAGGTCGATGACCGTCGACAGGTACAGCCATCCCTCGCCGGTGCGCAGGTAGGTGATGTCGCCCACGAGCTTGCAGGTTGGAACGGGACTGGTGAAGTCGCGGCGCACCAGGTCGGGCCGGGGCCTGGCCTTCGGGTCGGGGATGGTGGTGCGCTTCCTGGCGTTGGGCGTGCAGCCGCGTATTCCCAGCTCGCGCATCAGCTTGCGCACCCTGTACAGGGTCAATCCGGAGAACTCGCCGGGCAGGAAGCATTTCACGAACCGGAAGCCGAACCTGCGGTCCGACTCCAGCCACACGCGCCGGACCGCCTCGCGCTCGGCCGACCAGTCTTCTCGCGGGCAGCCGTTGGAGAGCCACGAGTAGAAGCCCGATCGGCTCACGCCGAGCACGCGGGCCATCATTTTCACCGGGAATTCGGCCTTCTCCGCCAACATCATCCGGTAGCACGCGGCTACGCCTGGCTTTTGGCGAAGAAGGCCGCGGCTTTTTTCAAGAAGGCGTTCTCCATCTCGAGCTCGCGTATGCGCCTTTTCGCCTCGCGAAGCTCGCGGTCCTCGGCCTTGGGGTCGGGCCCGCCGGCAAGCTCGCGCCGGCGATTCTGCACCCACTTGTTCACGGTCTTGGAATTCAGGCCCAGTTCTGCGCAGCATTCCGTTATCGGCCTGCCCGTCGAGATGATGTAGTCGGCGGTCTCGCGCCTGAACTCGTCGGTGTACTTGGCGGCTGGGTTGGACATAGCATACCGTCCTCTCGGTCGTCGATGAATGCATTCTAAAGGATTGGGCCTCTAGCATGCGTGTCCGAAAAGACGATACAGGTCAGACAACCCAATCAGACGTCGTCTCGAGCGCGTCCTCTGCACGGTCGAGCGTGCTTCTGGCCTTGGCACCCTGTTTGAACCACGAGCGCAGGTCCTCGAGCGTGCTGCCCGCTGCATACACCTTGATTTTGCGACCGCCTTTCGTGGTCACCGTGCAACGGTCGCCGCTCTCGCTGTTCTCGTGCGCCGTGACCTTCTTGAGGTAATCGCGACGGAACGCCACGACGCGGGCATTGCTGATCTCGATGAACCAATCATCGTCGACAAGCGAAGTGCCCGTGGTACCTCGACTTGCCATCTCCTCGGCGAAGGAGAAGCCGAGTTCGCGCTCCTGCCTGCCGATCTCGAGGATGCCGCGGGCGGGCATGCTGAGCATGAGCAGGGGCAGGAGTCCCCCTATGAACAGGAAGAGGAACGGGACGAGCAAGAGCAGACGAGCACCGGCATCGGTGAAAACAGCCATGAAGGCGATCACGAGCGAGAAGACGAGCGCCATGCCGTTGAAAACAATCGTCAACGGCTTGATGGCAGACCAACACAGGCCCGCCTTGGTCATGGGACCGTCGACGGCGTCCGAGACTTCGATGCCCTCTTCCTCCAGACGGGCGAGGAGGTTGAGCGAGCACACCCCCTCGAGGCTTATCGAGCAGAACTTCCGGTCGCCCTCGAACAGGTCGATCCTCATCATCTGCGTGTGAAGCGTTGCACGGGTGATGTTGCCAAACGTCGTCTCCTTGCGGATGCCGAAGGCGTTACGCGAGAGAATTCGCTCACCGTCCACGTCGATGCGCGGGATGCTCAGCAGGGCCCAGATGGCCATGCCCGCGAGCGCCATGGCGTGACCGAACCACACAAGTTCGTGGTCCCACTCGCCCAACGAGACGCCCTGCCAGACGTAGACACCCAGCATGAGCAGTTCGAACGCGACGGCGCAGCAGGCGATGATCGTGCGAATGGCAGCGGGCATGCGCACCGTGAAGCGATCGAGGCTGTCCGTCGCCTCACTGCGCTCGCGCGCGCCGCGACGGGCGACCCATGCAGTGAGCGGACCGACGATGAACACCACCATCGCCACGCGCAGGAACGATTCGAGTATGTCGCCCATATTAACCACCATCCCAATAGAAAACGTGAATTTGGGAGACTATAGCAGAGCGAAGCGATCTGCACGGCATCGTCCGGGTGTTTTCGGCATACGGTGGAAACCAGCGGCAGCGGACGTTGAGAACTCACCCAAAAGACGCGATTCGACCGAAGCGATTCTTCTTGACTTGGTCTCAATGTGATACGACATGCGCCACTACCTGCGCGGTCTTGCGGCCCTGATCGAAGAGGGTCACACCGATGAGGCACTCGGGCGCATCGACGCGCTCTGCGAGACCAACGACCGCACCGCCGTGCGCCGCTACTGCGCCAACGAAACGGTCAACATTGCGCTCTCGTCGCTTTCCGCGGACATCAACGCGCGCGGCATCACCGCCGATCTGCGCGCCGCCGTGCCCGAAACCGTCCACGTGGGCGATGTCGATCTATTCAGTGTGGTATCGAACGCCCTGGACAATGCCATCGCCGCGGCGAGCGCCGCCCCCGAAGGCAAGCGGTTTGTCGACCTGGACCTTCGCTACGAAGACGGTCAGCTTCTATTGCTGGTTTCCAACACGTTTGACCGCGCGCCGCGCATGGTCGACGGCATGCCCGTGACCCGGCATGCGGGCCACGGCTTTGGAACCAAGAGCATCAAACTTGCCGTGGAGCGCATGAACGGCAACTGCCAGTTCCGCATTAACGGCGATCGGTTTGAGCTGCGCGCTGTGATGTAGAAGTACGGCGCCGATCTCGCGGCGCGCCTCGCCCGCCAGGCAATCGCTCGCCGGTGCCGATCCGCTACAGTGGAGCGACCGCCGGGGTCAGCTGCTTGATGTAGGCCCACATGCGCTGCTTGGCCGCCTTGTCGGTCAGCGCCGCCTCAAAGCCATCGAGCGCGAGCACGCGGCGGCCCTGCACATGGGCGACCAGGCCGGGCTTGAGCATGGCGGTGTCGAAGTCATCAATCGCCACGAGCATATCGGCGTAGGTTTCGCGCATGACATCGGCCGCGCTGTTATCGAGCAGCAGCACCGCCTCGGGATCCAGAGCCTCAAGCGCCTCGCGGAACAGCTCGCACGGCAGAGTCTCGCCCACCGCGACCGCTCCGTCACCTGTGCCGGCGACGCTTGCCAGCACGCAAAAATCCTCGGGCGCGTAGCCGATGGCCCCAAGCGCCTTGCGCAGCGCAGCACCGTCCGGACCGGCAGCCAGCTCGCCGCCCGAACGCTCGGCCTCGTCCAAATCGCCTTTGACCAGCACGATCGGCGAGCACGCGTTGCCCACGATGCGCACGCCACGGACCGCAAGCGATGTGAGCTCCTGCTCGGCCGCCTGGGCGATGGCTTCTTTTTTCTGGCTTTGTGACGTGGACATGCGCTCTCCAATCGTTTGCGTGCCCACCATTATATAAAAGAGCCGCCCGCGAGTGGTTGCTTTGCGGGCGGCTGGGTATAAGCACGGTCGTACTGAGTTTTACGCGGCCGAGCCGCGTCGTATTATGGAGGTCACCATGGCTGACATTAAGCAGATTACCCCCGAGAACTTCGATTCCATCGTTAACGACAGCCTGCCCGTGCTGGTCGATTTTTGGGCACCCTGGTGCGGGCCCTGCCGATCGCTCTCGCCCATCGTGGACGAGGTAGCCGATGAGCTGGCGGGCAAGCTTGCCGTTGCCAAATGCAACGTCGACGACAACCAGGACCTGGCCATGAAGTATGGCGTCATGAGCATCCCCACGCTGATTGTGTTTAAGAACGGCGAGGAGATTGACCGCTCGGTTGGCGCTCTGCCCAAGGCGAGGCTGCAGGCGCTGCTGGAGAAGCATCTGTAATACGCTTGTTACTTGCCCGCCGTCCATGAGCGGTTTTGCACCGCTTGCCGGACTGCCGGGTGCGGCGCGTGCGACCACGGATAGTATGGTAGCTACAAACAGCCCCCAGTGAACGGGTGCGGGTCGCACAGGCTCGCACCCGTTTTCTTATGCAGCTGCGCGCAAAGCGGGCGTAGTAAAATCTGAACCACTGAACTGCCCCATACAAAAGGAGATTTCCCATGCATGACGTTGGAATGAACATGAGCCAGCTTGCCATGAGCGTCAAGCAGGTCGACGACACCATCGAGCTCGCTCACGAGTGGAGCCATCAGCTGCTGCATGCGACCGAGAATTTTGACATGGAGCGCATCGGCGCCAAGCTCGAGGCAGCCATGGCCGCGCTGCACGAGGCCCACGACGCACTCGAGGGCTACGAAGAGGCCATCGAGGCCGACCACAACTCCGTCGGCTCCGTGAAGCTGGTGTAACGTGGCCGAACACGAGCACGGCTGCGGGTACGAGCACGAGCATCCGCACGGGGCGGACGGTGACGCAGGCTGCCACTGTAGTGGCTCCGGCTCCGAGCTAGTCCGCTTTTCGGTTACCGCACCGGACGACCTGCTGCGCCGTTTTGACGAACAGATCGCGCGCCGCGGCGACGTGGCCAACCGCTCCGAGGCCGTGCGCGACCTGATTCGCGCCTCGATCGCCAAGGAGCAGATGCGCACGCCCGATGAGCATGTTATCGGGTCGCTCACCATGATCTACGACCACCATACCGGTGACCTGACGCGCCGTCTGGACGAAGTGCAGCACGACTACACCGACGAGATCGTATCGACCATGCACGTGCATCTGGATCACCACAACTGCTTGGAGATTCTGGCGCTCAAGGGTCGCGGCGAGCGCGTCTACGAACTAGCCGACCGCCTGCTGGGCCTGCGCGGCGTTAAGCACGGCGAGCTCACGTGCGCCGCCACCAAGCAGAGCCTGGGGCTGTAGCGCACCTGTCCCTATTTGGTCGGTTTTGATGAGGGGTGTCGCATGCGACATATGCATATTCATGTGACGGGCATTGTGCAGGGCGTTGGCATGCGGCCGTTTGTGTATCGCGAGGCCATGGCGCATGGCATTTGCGGATGGGTGCTCAACGCGGGCGACGGCGTGCATATCGAGGCGCACGCTCCGGCCGATGCGCTCGATGCTTTTGTTGCCGCGCTTTCTGCGCATGCGCCTGCGGCAGCCCGCGTTGAGCGAGTCGATATTGCGGATTTGGAGCCTGGCGGCTGGAGCGCTGCCGATGAGCAGGGCTTTCGTATTGTGGCATCGCAGGACCAGACCGCGCACACGACGCTCGTCTCGCCCGATATCGCCACCTGCGACGATTGCCTGCGCGAGTTGTTCGATCCCGCCGACCGACGCTATCACTACCCCTTTATCAACTGCACTAACTGCGGACCGCGCTTTACCATCATCCGGTCGCTGCCTTATGACCGAGCGGCCACGTCGATGAATTGTTTTCCCATGTGTCCTGAGTGTGCCGCGGAGTATGCCGACCCACTCGACCGGCGTTTTCACGCGCAGCCCGATGCCTGCTTTGATTGCGGGCCGCATATTACTTGGCGCGAGGCTGTGAACGGCGATGCGTGCGGGAATTCGTCCGCGACACCGGCCGTCGGCACCACACGCGAGGCCAGCGACGCTATCATCGAGCGCTGCGTCGAGCTGCTGGCCAGCGGCGGCATCGTCGCCATCAAGGGTCTGGGCGGATTTCACTTGGCATGCGACGCCTCCAACGAGCAGGCGGTAGCCGAGCTGCGCCGTCGCAAACGCCGCAGCAACAAGCCGCTTGCCGTTATGGTACGCGACCTTGCCGACGTTGAACGCCTGTGCCATGTCAACGACGTTGAGCGCGGCTTGCTGGCCGGCAGCATTCGCCCCATTGTGCTGCTGCGCCGGCGTGCTGTTTGCGGGAGCGACGGCGATTCTCCCGACGCCCTCGTACTCGCACCGTCCGTCGCGCACGACCTGCCCGAGCTTGGCGTTATGCTCCCCTACACCCCGCTTCAGCATCTGCTGCTTGCCGTGGCAGAAGCCCGCGGTATGCACGCGCTCGTCATGACCAGCGGAAACCTGAGCGAAGAGCCCATCGAGACCGATGACGATCTTGCCTGGGAGCGCCTCGTTGCCGCCGGCATTGCTGATGCGCTACTCGGCAATGACCGCGCGATCCTCTCGCGCTACGACGACTCTGTAGTGCGCGTGGTCGACGGCGCCATTATGCCCGTGCGCCGTGCCCGCGGATATGCACCCCAGCCGCTGCCGTTGCCGGCGCTCGACGGCGCTCCGTCCTGCGTGCTCGCCTGCGGGCCACAACAAAAGGCCACGATTGCGCTCACGCGCGAAGGGACGAACGGCGAGGCAACCTGTTTTGTGTCGCAGCATATCGGCGATGTTGAAAACGGCGGGACCTTCGATGCCTGGAACGCCGCGCGCACGCGCTTGGAAGATCTCTTTGACTTGGCGCCCGCCGCCTTGGCCTGCGATTTACACCCCAGCTATCTATCGGACCAGTGGGCGCGCGAGCAGGCGCGAAAATGCAATCTGCCGCTCGTCGAAGTGCAGCACCATCATGCGCATATCGCGAGCGTAATGGCCGAGGCCATCGCCGCGGGCCAGCTTACAACCGACACGCGTGTCCTTGGCATCGCCTTCGACGGCACCGGCGCCGGCACCGATGGGACCATTTGGGGCGGCGAGTTTCTTGTTGCCAGCCTTGACGGCTGTGAGCGCACCGCGCATTTGCTCACCTGGGCGCTCCCCGGCGGGGCGGCCTCCGTACGCGACGCTCGACGCAACGCCTTTGCCCTGCTCAGCGAACTCGGCCTACTCGAGCACCCAGGCGCCGCTCAGCTTTTGGACAGCCTCGACGAGCAAACGCGTAGCGTGACAGCCACCATGATCGAGCGCGGCATCAACAGCCCGCGTACCAGCAGCATGGGACGTCTCTTTGATGCCGCGGCAGCAATTCTGGGCATCTGCGACAAGGCAACCTACGAGGGCGAACCCGCCATAGAACTCGAAGCCGCCGCCTGGCGCGCGTTCAGCAGTGAAAGTGCCTGCCCCACCGGCAATATGGTCAGCTTTTCCGTAACCGAATCATCCCGTCCGGACGACTGCCATGTTCTGAACTCCAGACCGCTTTTTGAGGCGCTTTTGGAGGGAATCAGGACCGGCGTGCCCGCCGGCAGGCTCGCGCTCGGTACGATCCGAGAGATACTCGTCTTGTGGCTGCGGCTCAGGCAACCA
>URVD01000075.1 GCA_900551195.1 uncultured Collinsella sp. | reverse complement strand
CATTCATCATGTCGCGACATCTGACGGATCTCCAGCTTCTTTTCGTATTGGCGGAGATGTGCGGTTTGTTTGCGGTGTGTGCCCTGCCGGCGGCACTCGAGGCGGAGCTTTCGCGTGCAATTGATTCGGGTGCGATTTCGACAACGTTCGGTTGGGTGCGCTGCCCGTCCGAGGACGGCACCGCCTCAAATTTATGGCGTCGAGACGCTTTGGTTTTGGGCGAAGACCTTGACCGTTTTTGCTCAGATGTTTGTGGGATGCGTTACGGCAAGCGATTTAGGACGGTGTCGCAACTTGTTCCATTGGGTGCCGCGTCGCCTTTTGAGGTCGAGGCGTATTTGCTACTTGCACTGCCGCGATCCCTGGGAGGCGTAGGCTTTTGCGACATAGAGCTTAATGTTGAAGTGATGCTAAGCACAAGTGCTCGAGCGATTGTGGGAAAGTCCCGTGTATATATCGACCTACTTCTGTCTTCGCCGGACGGCAGGCGACAGGTGGCCATTGAATGTCAGGGAAAGGCCTCGCACGGACGCGCAGGGGATGGCTTGCGTGACGCTGACCGCATGACGGCCCTTCAGGCCATGGGCTACGATGTGCTTCTCCTGACACACAGACAGATATCGGATGAGGATAGATTCCGCGCGATCGTTAAGGCCGTATGCAGGATGCTCGATGCTGAATATCGTGATAAAAGCCCAGATGAGCAAAGGGCTGAGACATTACTCAGGTCTGAACTATTCGTTGACTGGACAAAATTGGGAGTAATCGACGGAAAGATGCCCGTTAGACACAAAATGGCTCGATCGTGGACGGCTGCGAATCTAAGTGAGTAGACTTTTGGCACTTTGGCGACTAGGTCGTTTTGCAACAAGGCATTTACCTGCGGCTTTATAAAGTGATATGGATGGTCTGCTCGGCAAGTTCCAAAAAGTCTACTCACTTAGTTTTTGACGAGAAGCCGATGCCGAAGGCGGTCCTATTTCAGGGCGTTAACAAGTTCGTGAGGCACGAAAAAGGCCCGAACCAATACGGTCCGGGCCTCATCGAGCTAGAGGTTATGTCTCAAGCGGTTGGCTTAGCCAAAGTAGCGCTTGAGCAGGCCGGCGAAAGCCTTGCCGTGGCGAGCCTCGTCGCGAGCCATCTCGTGCACGGTGTCGTGGATGGCATCGAGGCCAGCGGCCTTGGCGCGCTTAGCAAGATCGGTCTTGCCGGCGGTGGCGCCGTTCTCGGCCTCAACGCGCATCTCGAGGTTCTTCTTGGTGGAGTCGGTCACGACCTCGCCCAGGAGCTCGGCGAACTTGGCGGCGTGCTCGGCCTCCTCGTGGGCAGCCTTCTCCCAGTACAGGCCGATCTCGGGATAACCCTCGCGATGAGCGACGCGAGCCATGGCCAGGTACATACCGACCTCGGAGCACTCGCCCTCAAAGTTGGCGCGCAGGTCGGCAACGATGTCCTCGGAGACGCCCTCCATCTTGGCGACGCCCACGACGTGCTCGGCAGCCCACTCGAGCTGACCCTCCTCCTGCTTCAGGAAACGAGAACCGGGAACGCCGCACTGGGGGCACTTAAAATCCTCGGGCAGCTGGTCGCCGTCGAACTCTTCCACATAACCGCAAACGGGGCAAACAAACTTCATGATTCGATCCTTTCGATCGATGGCGATTGTGCGCTCGTCCGGTCCCGTAAGGGCCCTCTCCGGACGTGCGTCTTGACGAGTTCTATTATCCATAAATGCAACCAAATGTGAAGCCTATTAGGAATGATTTTTAATAAAACAATTTTGAGATATGAAGATGTTGATTGATTAACGATTGGCAGGCCGTCTTTGACCGCCGCTGAGTACAATCGGGCGAGCAAATGTTGACCTATCAACAAATGAAGGAGTTTCCTTTATGCATCTAGCCCGTCGTGCCTGGTGCCGAACATATCAGACGGTTTTTCGCATTGCATTGCCGATCCTGCCCTATACCGAGCCGCGCATTTTAGAGCATGCCGAGGATGTGCCCGCGGTGCTTCAAAAGCGCTCGATCCAGAAGGTCCTTATCGTGACGGATCCCGGCATTGCCCGTCTGGGGCTCACGGCACCGCTCGAGACGGCGCTCGCATGCAGGGGGATTGGCGTTACGGTCTATGCCGAAACGCGTGCAAACCCCACGGTTTCAAACGTGGAAGAAGCGGCGTCCCTGTATCGAGAGAGCGCCTGCCAGGCCATTATCGGCTTTGGCGGTGGCTCGGCCATGGACTGTGCCAAGGGCGTGGGCGCACGCATTGCGCAGCCAAACAAGCCCATCAACAAGATGCGTGGCCTGCTGCGGATTCATCGTCGCCTGCCGCTGCTCATCGCCGTTCCCACTACCGCCGGTACGGGAAGCGAAGTCACGCTTGCGGCGGTAATTACCGATGACGGGACGCACTACAAATACCCCATTAACGACTTTGTGCTCATCCCGCGTTTTGCAGTCCACGACCCCGAGTTTACGTGCGGCTTGCCCGCTTCCATTACGGGGCAGACGGGCATGGACGCCCTGACGCATGCCGTTGAGGCCTTTATCGGGCGAAGCACCACGCCCTATACGCGCAAGATGGCGCGACAGGCGGTGCAGCTTATCCACGACAATTTGCTCGAGGCCTATGAACATGGTGACGACATGCGCGCTCGTCGCAATATGCTTTCGGCGGCGTATAAGGCGGGCGTTGCGTTTACCCGCTCCTATGTCGGATATGTGCATGCCATCGCGCACAGTCTGGGCGGCCGATACGGAATTCCGCACGGTTTGGCCAACGCGATCATCCTGCCGCACATGCTTCGCGCTTATGGTGACGCCGCCGCCCCCAAGCTTGCCGATCTTGCTCGCATGGCGGGCATTGCGCCGGCTACCGCGCAGGATAGTCTTGCGGCCGAGGCCTTTATCGATTGGGTCGACCGCATGAACGAGATCCTGGGAATCCCCAAATATGTGACGGGCATTCGCCGCTCCGATATTCCGCAAATGGCGGCCCATGCCGATGCCGAGGCCAATCCGCTGTACCCCGTTCCGCTTTTGATGGACCGCTTGGAGCTCGAGCGTATGTACGAGGTCGTCGCGGGTGGTATGTTTGAGGACGAGAACTAGGAGGGTGCCATGATCACCGAGGAAATTGCGCGCATCGTCGGCGATCAGCGCACTTACTTTAAAACGCACGCTACGTTTGATGTTGATGCCCGACGTCGCGCGCTCGTGAGTTTACGCGATGCGGTACGGGCGCACGAGGCCGATATCGCCCATGCACTCAAGACCGATTTGGGAAAGTCGCATGACGAGGCATATATGTGCGAGATCGGCACGTCGCTTTCCGAGATTCGTCATCAGATCGCTCACGTGGCTCGATGGAGTCGTCCGCGCCTGCGTCCGTGTGACCTTGCCAACGCCGTGAGCGCGTGCAAAACGCAAGCCGTGCCCTATGGCGTCACGCTCATCATGGCTCCGTGGAACTACCCGTTTTTGCTAACACTCGAGCCGCTCGCCGGCGCCCTTGCCGCGGGCAATACCGTGGTCATCAAGCCGAGTGCCTATGCTCCGGCATCGAGCGCGGTGCTCAAGCAAATCTGTGAAGAGGCATTTGATCCGCGCCTGGTGACGGTTGTCGAGGGCGGGCGCGCCGAGAACGAAGCGTTGCTCGATGAGTGCTGGGACAAGATCTTCTTTACCGGTAGCGTTCCGGTCGGCAAGCTCGTCATGGAGCGCGCGAGTAAAAACCTCACGCCCGTGACGCTTGAGCTGGGCGGCAAGAGCCCCTGCATCGTGGATGCGACGGCAAACTTGAAGGTCGCGGCACGGCGTATCGCCTTTGGCAAATGGCTCAACGTAGGGCAGACCTGCGTGGCGCCCGACTACCTGCTGGTCGATACGCGCGTGCACGACGAGCTGCTGGGCCTCATCAAGGAAGAGGTCCGCCGTATGTTTGGCGAGCATCCGCTCGATAACGAGGATTACGGGCATATCGTCAATGCTAAGCATTTTGCGCGCGTGCGCGGGCTGATCGATCCCGATAAGGTCGTGCTTGGAGGTACCGCGCGCGAGTCGTCGCTCAAGATTGAGCCGACGATCCTAGACGGCGTGACCCCCGATGACGCCGTGATGCAGGAGGAGATTTTCGGCCCCATCTTGCCGGTGCTGACGTTTGAGAGCCTAGACGAGGCCGAAGCGTTTATTACGGATCGTCCGACGCCGCTGGCCCTGTATATCTTTAGTCAGGACCGCGCAGTTCAGCAGCGCTTCGTGCGTTACGTGCCCTTTGGCGGTGGCTGTGTCAACGACACGATCATGCACTTGGCTACGAGCCATATGGGCTTTGGCGGCATGGGCGCGAGCGGTATGGGGCAGTACCATGGACGCGAGAGCTTCGATACGTTTAGCCACAAGAAGAGCATCGTGAACAAGGCAACATGGCTGGACGTGCCATTCCGCTATGCTCCTTACGCAAGCTGGAAGCACAAGTTCGTGCGCATGTTTGTGCATTAGAAAAGGGCGCAGGTAATACGAACAAGTGTTCCTATTACCTGCATTTTGCGTTAGACTACTGTTATGGAGCACGGATGGGCCAACTCCCTTTAGAAGGGATTTGGTATGAACGTAAGCGATGTTATTTCGTTATTGGCGTTGTTGATTGCGGCTATCGAACTCGGTCTGTTTATCGGCCGAATGAAATAGCCGCCCCCGCGTAAGCGAAGACGGCCACTTCTCACGATGAAAACGTGTATCGGAGTTGGCAAGACCCGCGGCAACGGGTGCCATCCGTGTTCCTATCTTATCTGCAAGCGTTCTGTCGCGCAAGCGTTGAGGCAAACGATTGAAGGACGCAGACAGGATGTATTTGTGTCCGCACGGGACCGTAGACTTCTCAATAAGGTTACACACCGGTTTATCCGGCCGTTAGAGGAGCTGCTATGTACGAGCCTTCGCGTGTTCTTCTGTCGTTTCATATCGCAGGATTTCAATATGCCGACGGTGCTTTGGTCCTAGGCGATCTTAAAGCGGGCGATAAACTGACGCTGTGTGCCGAGCACGATAATCCCCATGATCCCGAGGCAGTTGCGATCTACTATGGCAAGACCAAACTTGGCTGCGTTCCGGGAAACGAGGTCGGTCCACTGTCCTTGATGATGTATTACGGCCACGAGGACGTGTTTGAGGCCCGCGTGCAACAGGTTGCCCCCGAGCGCAGCCCGTGGCACCAGGTGCGCGTTGGCCTCTATGTGGTGGATGCCCGCTAATCGGTAAGGGAGGCTGCCATGCTTGACGACGATGACCTGTTCGATTTGACGGATGATCCGTTTGAGTGGGATATGCTACTCGATGACGATGAGCTGGAGCAGGATCGCAAAAAGCAAAAGGATAAGAACGCCCAGGGCAAAGGTTCGAATAAAAAGGACGAGTGCCGCCGCGGACTGTTCGGCGGGCTCTTTGGCTAACCGCCGCATCGCTGTGTCTGTATACTTAGCACGAGTTGGATGCATTGCGAAATGAGGGCATAGACGATGATGTGGTTTACCGCCGACCTGCACCTGGGCGATACGAATATCTTGCACGACATGGATCGACCGTTTGATTCGGTCGAGGAGATGAACCGCAAGGTCATCGATGCCATCAATGAGTGCGTGGCTGCGGACGACCGCCTCTATATCCTGGGAGACTTTACGTATCGCTTGCCCATGGCGGAGGCGGTGCGCCTGCGCGAGCGTATCGAATGCAAGAATGCGACGCTCATCCGCGGTAACCATGACGGCGACTGGGAAGATCCCGACGCCCCGCAAATTTGGGAAGACGTGCGCGATTACCTGGAGATTGCTCCCGGCTATGCCAAGGGTCATCGTCTGGTGATGAGCCACTACCCCATGCTCAGCTGGAACGGCAAGGCACGTGGCGCCATTATGCTGCATGGGCATATCCACAGCAGGGGTGACCGCACCAACGCACGCAACCGCGATCGCGAGCGCCCCATTTACCGCTACGATGTGGGCCTCGACGCCAATGACTACAAGCCCGTAAGTCGTGATCAAATCCTCGGCTATTTTGGACTGTAATTTTCAAACTGTCACTCAAACCACCACAAAGGGGACAGGCACCTTTGTGGTGGTTCTGGCGCCGTTGCCATTATGGCGGCGGCGCCTTTTTTGTCCGTGCGGCGCGGTAGAGTGTAGGCGGTCGAAATTTGCGTCCATCGAGGAGCTGCTATGAACGAGATTAAGTGCCCGCATTGCGGCGAAGTTTTTAAGGTCGATGCGTCCGGCTATGCGGATATCGTCAAGCAAGTACGCGATGCCGAGTTTTCGCGCGACCTGGACGAGCGTGTGAAGGCAGTCCAGCGCGAGGGCGAGCAAGCGCTGGAGCTTGAGCGCTCGCGTTCGACGGCTGCCTTGCAAAAGGCAGAGTCTCAGCGCAACGCTCAGCTTGTCGAGCAGAAGAACACTGCGGATCAGAAACTGGCGCAAGAGGTTGCCAAGCGCGATGCTGAGCTTGCCGAGCTGCGCGCTAAGCTCGAGGGCGCTGCCGCAGAGCGCGAGAGTGCAAGCCAGCGCGCGGCGGTAGAGGCACGAGCCAATGCTCAAAAGGAAAATGCCGAACTCCAGCGTGAGATTGATAGCCTGCGTGCGCAGCTTGGGCGCAAAGATGACGAAGCAAAGCTTGCCGAGTCGGCGGCGCGCAACGCTGCTCAAAACGATTTAGCTGCGCGCGACGCTCAGATTGCCGAGCTGCAGGCCAGGCTCGCCGCGGCGGACAAAGCCCAGGAGATGGCGCTTGCCGCTGCCGCGGCAGAGTCGCAGCGTGAGCTCGATGCCGCTCGCAGCGAGGCCGAGCGCGCGCTTACTGACTATCGCGCGAAGGTGCAAGAGAAGTTCTCCGCCGCAAAGGCTCAGTCCGAGCAAGAGGCCGAGGGCCTGCGTGCCCAGCTGCGCGAGCAGGAACTGATGGCAAAAATGAACCTGTCAGAGGCGGTCGCCGCGGCGGAGCGAGAGCGCGATGAGGCACGTGCCAAACTGACGAGCGAGCTGGCAGTGCGCGATTCTCGCGAGGAGCAGGCCAAGGCGGCACACGAGCTCGAGCTTGCGCAGGCCAAGCGTGCGAGCGATGACCTGATTCGCTACAAGGATGAAGAGATTGAGCGCCTTAAGGACATGAAGGTCCGCCTGTCCACCAAGATGGTGGGCGAGTCGCTCGAGCAGCACTGTGAGACCGAGTTTAACCGTCTGCGCATGACGGCGTTTCCTAACGCGTACTTCGAGAAGGATAACGATGCGTCCGAGGGTACCAAGGGCGACTTTATCTTCCGCGAGTGCGACGCGAGCGGCAACGAGGTCATTTCGATTATGTTCGAGATGAAAAACGAGAACGACGAGACTGCGACCAAGCACAAAAACGAGGACTTCTTTAAGAAGCTCGATCACGATCGCCGCCAAAAAGGCTGCGAGTACGCGGTGCTCTGCACGTTGCTCGAACCCGAGAGCGAGCTTTACAACGCCGGCATCGTGGACGTGAGCTATCGCTACGAGAAGATGTACGTGATTCGCCCACAGTTCTTTATTCCCATGATCACGCTTCTTCGCAACGCCGCCATGGGTTCGCTGCGCTATAAGCAGGAACTGGCGGAGTACAAACAGCAGAATATCGACGTCACGAACTTCGAAGCCAAGATGGAAAAGTTCAAGAATGATTTCGGTCGCAACTACGAGATCGCGAGCCGCAAGTTCCAAACGGCGATTGATGAGATCGACAAGACGATTAGCCATCTGCAGAAAACCAAGGAGGCGTTGCTGTCCTCCGAGAACAATCTGCGCCTAGCCAACAAGAAGGCCGACGATCTTACCATTCGCAAGCTCACGTGGGGCAACAAGACCATGAAGGCCGCGTTTGACGAGGCGCGCGGGGCTGCGACAGAGACAAACGATGAGCCAGCCGAGGCGGATTCGTATGAGGTCGAGGATGCCGAGTAGAGGATAGCGTATCGCGCAAAAAACGGGGCCGCTGGCGATATTGCCAACGGCCCCGCTTGTTTCGTTCCAGCATGTTCGGCTAG
>URVD01000074.1 GCA_900551195.1 uncultured Collinsella sp. | reverse complement strand
CCCCCGACAGGGAGTCCGGCACGCCCAGGGCGGTCCGCGCGATCACCGCGGCGTCGCGCTCGTCGGTCTTGGCCTCGCCGGCGAACAGGCCCGCGGCGCGGCTGGCGGCGAGCCCGGGCAGGTAGGCGACCCCGAGCCCCGCGGCGCGGGCCCGCCTCACGGCGAGGGACCCTATGTTGCGGAACTGGTCGACGACGACGAGCGTGCCGGCGGGCGCGGAGGCGAACAGCGCGTCGAGCTCGGCCTCCCTGTTGCGGACGGGGGCGCTGGCCAGCACCTCCCCGTCGCGGTCGACCAGGCAGGCCCAGTGCGATGACTTGCCGACGTCCAGGCCGAGCACGGCCGCGGGCCTGGTGGATGGCGCTTTCACGGTGGTATCCTTCCGGTAGTCGTTCGACCGGATGGCCTCCCCCTCGGCACTCACATTACCAGCCGCGGCACCTGCCCGGCACTTTCCTATCAGCCGTCGGGGGCGGCGCGTCCCGCGCCGGCAGCACCCAACGGGCCCTCTCGGGGGCAGGGACGTTCGGCCGTGCGCGGGCGCCCGGTCGGCGGCCCGTTCTGGGCGCGCCTCAATCGTAGCCCGAGACGGTCCCGGGCTGACAATTTCGACTGTAATGGACGTTCTTAAACGACTAGTCAAACAACAACGTTCACAACGACTACTCATTTAAGTCTGTCCCCAATGACTGCCCAATGGCTGGGAAGGCGCATCCCACACCGACGCATTGCCTTCGGGCCCTCTCCCCAGGCTCTCCATAGCTCAGCTGGACTCCCCGCAACCTGTTCCGAGTTGGCGGAACGAGCGCGACGTGGAGTGTCATTCTTTACCGCGTTAGACTAGACGCAGGGAAAGGAGGAGGACATGGATGCTCGCGTCAAGCAGCTTGTAAATATGATCGAGGACGCTCAGCCTGTCGCTGTCGCGGTACTTGCCAAGCGTCTCGAGGTAAGCGAGCGCGCCGTGAGAAACTATATCCATCGCGCAAACGACAACCTTGCAGGGGTTGCACGC
The DNA here is from genome assembly GCA_900551195.1 of uncultured Collinsella sp. GTDB lineage: Bacteria > Actinomycetota > Coriobacteriia > Coriobacteriales > Coriobacteriaceae > Collinsella. Next base: position 7,085 of record URVD01000074.1, on the reverse strand, counting down.
ATCGTTGGCAGCAAGGGGCAGTATCGTATCGATGTTGCACGTGCAGATGAGCTTGCTCGCTTGCTAGACGGTGCGGCTCTGGCCCATCCGGGCATTCCTGATACGCGCGACGGCCGTGTGTCCTTCCTTCTTAACGACCTCCTCATGCGGTCCCAGTGGGTGACGATTGAGGAGTATGCGGATTTACTCTACGTTTCGGCGCGAACTCTGTCCAATGACATGCGTCTGGTAGAGCAGAAACTCGCTCAATTTGACTTAACGCTCGAAAAGCGCCCACGCTACGGAATCCGCGTTGCGGGCGGGGAGTCACAACGGCGCCTGTGCCTGGCCTCGCTGGTGAGGCCCGTGTTGCCCGACACCGACGATGCAAAGCTCGCCGAGCGCCTGCGGGCCATCGCCGCATGTGTGGACGATGCCCTGACGGCCTCGCCCGTCACGGTGAGCTCGCTGGCATCCCGCAATCTCATCATGCATCTTTACATTGCTCTTGGCCGCATCGAGCAGGGCTGCTATGTCCCAGCTGCAGAATCGGACGTTCAAAAACTGGAGGGAACGCGCGAATACGCCGCGGCTTTCCAGATTGCCGCAAACATCAAGGATGCCCTGGGCGTGAGCATGCCCCGAGAAGAGGTTGCCTTTATCGCAATCCATTTGCTCGGCAGGGGCACGGGCGTGCCCGAGAAGGGCTCTGCCGTTATCTCGGACGAGATGTGGGAGATTGCTTCCGAGATGGTACGTGCGGTCAACGATGAGTTTAGGTTTGACTTTAGCGGCGATCTTGAACTTCGCATGAACCTTGCTCGGCATATCGGCCCTCTGGGCTATCGCCTTGAATATCACATGCATATGGATAACCCCATGCTGCCCGATATCAAGACGAGGTTTCCGTTGGCCTATTCGATGGCAGCTGGCACCTCGCAGGTACTCGAGCGTCATTTTGGCAGCCAGCCCTCTGATGAAGAGCTCGGCTACATCGCCATGGCATTTGCCCTGGCCCTCGAGCAGCAAGCCGACCAGCCGCGTCGCAAGCGCATCCTGATCGTGTGCGCCTCGGGAGCGGGAAGCGCCCGTATGCTCGAGCACCAGTACCGCAAGCAGTTTGGCATGTATATCGATTCGATTGAGACATGCGATGTCGCCCGCGTGGGAACGTTCGATTTTTCGCACATCGACTACGTGTTCACAACGGTGCCGCTCAACGTCAAGTTGCCCGTGCCCGTCCGCGAGGCCGATTTCTTCTTGGAGACGAGCGATGTCAACGCTATCCGCAAGGTGCTGAGCGACGACACTGCGCAATCGGACTCCGTAAGCTCTTTCTTTAGCCGTGCCCTGTTCTTCAACCGCGTTGAGGCGCCGTCGAAGCAGGCCGTTCTCCGATATCTCTCCGAGCGCGCCGTCGAGAGCGGCCGTGTCGATGCCCAGTTTGCCCAAGAGGTCGCCGAGCGCGAGAGCGCGAGTGCCACCTCGTTTGGCAATGGGGTAGCCATGCCCCATGGGATGCATCCCTTGAGCGCCGAGGCCTTTGTTATCGTGGGCCTGCTCGAACATCCCATTCTTTGGGACGAATACGGCCATGAGGTCGATATCGTCTTTATGGTGTCGTTTGCCCGGTCGGGCGGCGATGAGGCGCGGATCTTGAGCTCACTGCTCGCCGAGATCTTTATGGACCGCCAGGGGGTCGAGCGCCTACGCGAGCGCCGGTCCTGGCATGAGCTGATGGCGCTTGTGCAAGCGCATACGGCTTAAGACTTCTTTTGTCGATAACCCTGTCTGTCTACCTGCAATAAACCTCGAGGATTGCGGGCGGGAGATAGGCGTTTCGAATATTCAAGTACAAACCAAACATCACGGGAGAGGAGACCGTTATGGACGATCAGGGAACCGAGATGGTTTCGTTTCAGCTGGTCGCTGCAGCGGGAGAGGCACGCAGCCTTGCCTTCGAAGCCCTTGAAAAGGCAAAAGCGGGGGATTTTGACGCCGCCGCCAAACTCATGAAGCAGTCAAAGGATGCGGGAATCAAGGCTCACCACATCCAAACGCAGCTGCTTTCGACTGAGGCAGCGGGCGAGCATCTGTCGGTGGATGTGTTGCTGGTCCATGCTCAGGACCACCTCATGTGCTCCATGCTTGCTCAGGAGCTCGTGCAGGAGCTGATCTGCCTGTATGAGTGCACTGCAACCAAGAACGCCTAGCGGCGTGCGGTGACTATCCAACCAATCAATGCGAAGGGAATCCCTTATGAAGATCCTTCTTGTTTGCGCAGCTGGTCTGTCTACAAGCATTCTGATGAAGAAACTCGAGAAATATGCGGAGCAAAACGGCATCGAGCTCGATATCGATGCGGTGGGTATCGGCGAGTATCAGGAGACGTGCGCCAATTATGACGTGCTGCTCTTGGGGCCGCAGGTGTCCTACCAGCTCAACACCGTCAAGCAGGGGAGCGGTAAGCCGACCGCGGTCATCCCCGCACAGGACTACGGCATGGGCAACGCCGCCAACGTGCTGGCACTCGCCCAGTCGCTGTTGGGTTAGGAGGCAACCATGGAGAAGTTCATGACCCTGCTTCAGGAAAAACTGACCCCTATCGCCAATTTCTGCGGCACCGAGCGCCACTTTGCCTCCATGCAAAAGGGCTTTATGAGCGCGATCAGCTTCATCTTGGTATCTGCCGTCTTTATGATCCTCGCCAACCCGCCGGTCACGGCCGACCTGGTGGCGCAGGGCGGGTTCTGGTCCGTCTTTGGCCCTTGGCTCGATTTTGCGACGGCCAATAAGCTCACGCTGCTCATCCCCTTCAATATGACGATGGGCATACTGTCGGTGATCGTGACGTTCGCAATCGCCTATAACCTGGCGGGCACCTACAAGATGCCCAAGCTTAACGCCGGCATGACCTCGCTGGTGATGTTCCTGATCGCCGCGGCGCCGTCGTCCTACTACCAGCTTGCTGACGAGTCCGTGCTCCAGGCGGTCCCCTGCACCTATCTGGGTGCGCAGGGCCTGTTTACCGCCATCATCGTTGCCTTGGTCTCCGTCGAGGTCACGCGCTTCTGCCAGACCAAGGGCATCACCATCAAGATGCCCGATGGCGTGCCGCCGTTTTTGTCCGAAACCTTTGGCGCCATCGTACCTATGCTCGCCAACATCCTCATCTTCTTTGGCGGCAACCTGCTGATCCAGATGATCGATCCCGCGCTGTCCATCCCCTCGGTTATCGAGAAGCTGCTCGCTGCCCCGCTTTCCGTCGCAGTTGACTCTGTGCCCGGCGCACTGCTTATCTGCTTCATGACGCTGCTGTTTTGGTGCTTTGGCGTCCACGGCAACATGATCGTAATGCCCATCACCGCCCCGGTCTCGCTTGCCGCCTTTGCCGCCAACGCCTCGCTCTATGCTGCCGGGCAGCCGCTTGAGTTCCACCCGGTGCTCATGTCGTTGGCCATCAACCTCATCGGCGGCACGGGTAATACGTTCTCTTTTGTGGCGCTCTGCGCGTTTAGGGCAAAGTCGCAGCAGCTCAAGGCATTTGGCAGGGCATCGATCGTGCCGAGCTTCTTCCGTATCTCCGAGCCCGCGATCTTCGGCGCGCCCATCATCTTCAACCCGATCCTCATGATTCCGTTTGTGCTAGGCGGCATGATCTCGGCCCTGCTGTATTGGGGTGCGGTCTCACTGGGTCTTGTCTCTAACTTCTACATCTTGGTGAGCGGCACGTTCCCCATCTTCGTTCAGGGCTTTGTCCAGTGCCTCGACCCGCGCATCTGGGTGTTTACGATCGTTTTGATCGTGGTCATGGCTGTGGTCTGGTACCCGTTCTTTAAGGTGTACGATAACCAGCTCCTGGCTCAGGAGCAGGAGAACGCCGCGGCAGCTTCTGCCGAGGATGCTGAGTAGCATGAGTTACTTTGACAGAACGTCTGCCGCCGGTATGCCCGAGGGCTTTTTGTGGGGCGGTGCCCTCGCCGCCAACCAGGCCGAAGGGGGCTGGAACGAGGGCGGCCGCGGCATGTCGCACTCCGACCTGATCCCACAGGGTTCCGACCGCTGGGATGTAATGTTTGGCAGGCAAAAGCCCGTGGACGATCCGGACAGGCTGTATCCATGCCGCTGGGGCAACGACTTCTTCCATCATTGGCACGAGGATGTCGAGCTCTTTGCCGAGATGGGCTTTAAGTGCCTGCGTCTTTCAATTTGTTGGAGCCGTATTTTTCCCACAGGGATGGAGGCCGAGCCTAACGGTGAGGGCTTGGAGTTTTACCGTCAGGTATTCGAGGCGCTGCGCGAGCACGGAATCGAGCCGCTCGTGACGCTGTCGCACTACGACTATCCGTTGGCTCTGGTCGAGCGTTATGGTGGATGGCAAAGCCGAGAGATGATCGAGCGGTATGCGCACTACGTCGAGACCGTCGGACGCGCGTACCAGGGCCTCGTGCGTTATTGGCTTACGTTCAACGAGATCAACAGCGTGGCGCTGTCCTATCTCAACGCGGGTGTCACGCTCGAGGATGAGCGTGACCGTGCAGCCGTGACCGCGGCGTTCTCGCACCATATGTTTATGGCGAGCGCTCGCGCTGTCGAGATTCTGCACAAGATCGATCCCGCAAACAAGGTGGGTTGCATGGTCGCTGCCGGTGCGACCTATCCGTACCGTTGTGCGCCCGAGGACGTATGGCTTGCGTATGAGGAGGACCGCGGCCGCTACTTCTACACAGACGTGATGGCTGCGGGCGCCTATCCTGCTTGGAAGCTGCGTGCACTCGAGAAAGAGGGTGTTCACGTGCCCTTTGAGCCGGGCGATACGGAGTATCTGGCAGAGCATACGGTCGACTTCATCTCGTTCTCGTACTATTGCTCGCGCTTGGTGTGCGCCGATGATCAGGTGATCGCCGAGAAGGCGGAGGGCAACGTGTTCCCGACGTTGCGCAATCCGTACCTCAAGGATAAAGAGACTGCCTGGAAGTGGCAGATCGATGCGCTGGGTTTGCGCGTGACGCTTGCCGGCTACCACGATCGTTACCATCTTCCGCTCTTAATCGCCGAGAACGGTGTGGGCGGACTCGATGCGCTGGAAGACGGCAAAGTCCACGATGCGTATCATATTGATTACCTGCGAAGGCATATTCTTGCGCTGCGCGATGCAATTGTCGAGGACGGTGTTGACCTGATGGGATACACGCCGTGGGGCTGTATCGATTTGGTGTCGGCCTCGACGGGGCAGATGAAGAAGCGCTATGGCTTTGTTTATGTCGATGCCGATGATACGGGCAAAGGCACGTTCGATCGCTACCGAAAGGACAGCTTCTGCTGGTATCAAAAGGTCATTGCATCAAATGGCGAGGACTTGAGTTAACCCTTGCAAGCCTGCTGCCCCCGTGGCCCGTTTCGGCCGCGGGGGCTTTTGCTATTTACCTAGTCCCCGATGAGACCCTCATTCTGTGGGTAGTCATTGGGGACGTTCTTAAAAGACTAGTCATTTAAGAACGTCCCCAATGACTGCGGAAACCCGGCACTTGGGGACGTTCCTTTTCTGCTGGCAGCTTGGAACAGTCCTTAAAGCCCGCATCAATCAACTGCGGAAAGCGCATCCCAGAATGAGCGTCCAACATGGGACATAGTTTCCCTTGAGGGCCTCAACCGGAAAATGCATCCCGGAATGTTGCCGGAAAGTGGAACGTAGTTTCCCAAACGGGCCGCTAACGGAAAGTGCATCCCGCTATTGAGCTCCAAAATGGGATGCGCTTTCCGTGTCGGCAGTTCCTGGCAGCCTGGGGCTACTCATTTAAGTCTGTCCCCAATGAGTGCAATGAGTGCCCAATGACTAGTAGTAGGCCCACATGGCTTCGACTTCGTTAAGGACCTCTACGACGCCCCAGCGGCGGGCGCTGCGGCTGGCCGAGTTGGGATCGAAGACTTCAATCTGGTCGGCGTCGTCAATACCGTAAAGCACAATGTAGTGGCCCACGTTGGTAAAGGTGCCCGGCCGAACGGCGGCGATGACGGGCGCTCCCGAACGCAGCGCCTGAGTCATCGAGTCGCGATCGTTATGAAGCTCCGTTCCGTTAAGTCCCAACTGCCACGCACCGCTCGTCATAAACGACCATTCGGTTGCACCGGTGGGGGCGTAATTGCCTGCCTCGGAAAGCGCGCACATATCGACGGGAGTCATATCGGTGCGTCCCGTCTTAAAGATATAGACCATGGTGAGGCACGTAGGCCCGCAAGCATTTTGGCGGATGGTACCGCCGGCGTAAGGCAGCTCCGACCATGCAGGGTCGATCTGATAGATATGGGGCATCGTGCCGGCTTGCCATTGCGAGCGCGGGGTCGAAAAGGCGAAAGAATAACCGGGCGCGACGGGGGCCTTGAGCAGCTTGTCCTCGGCGGTGGGCTCGAGACCGGCCGAGCCGTGGGACATACAGGAGCTCATAAGCACAAAGACCAGACAGATGAGGATAGAGCACAGTGCGAGGCAAAGCTGACGAGCCGGCAGGGCGGGGGCATTCACGAACGATGTCGAGCGGTAGGGCTTGCCGTCGCGTCCGCCTTGGGGATGCGAAAAGAAGCGGTTGATATGGATGCCGGGCTGACGTGCGCCGTTGCGGCGCAGTTGCGGAACCTCGGCTTGGCGCTGTCGAGTGCGCGCGCCCAAGCGGCTATCTTGCTGTGCGCTTGTGCCCGTGCTCGGACGGCCACTCTGCCGTGTTCCGTTTGTCTGCTGCCGAGACGAAGACCTGGGTTGCTCTTGAGGGCGTTGCGGATTGCTGCTCGTGGCACTTCTGGGCGTCGGCGTGGTGCGGCCAGCAAGGCGAACGCTTTGTCGCCGTTGATCACCGTCGTTGTATCCGTATGCCATTCGTACCGCCTTGTCTCATGTATAACCTGTCTATCCTACAAAAAAGATGTGCAACAAATGGGTCCGCGCGTCAAAAGCTCGGTAAACGGTACGAAAGGCGCAAAACACACGGCCTCAAAAACATCTCTCTATGCGTCCGATGAGCGTACGCCCGTCGGACGGGCGACAACAATGAGCGGCAAACCGTGCCGTTCGTCCCAAAAACGGCGCCGCTCGTTTTGCGGTTCTGCCTTCG
>URVD01000073.1 GCA_900551195.1 uncultured Collinsella sp. | reverse complement strand
TCCGGTGTCGCTGCTGCACCCCGCGATCGTCGGCGAGGCTTCCGAGCAGGTGTCGCGCATGCTGCATTTGTGCGGCAGCAAGATTCGCGTGCTGCATGCCAAGGACTACGAGATTGTAGACAACGAGGACCAGGATGGCTGGTGTGATGGCTCGGGCTCTCGTTTGGTATGCCACGGCGCCTGCACGTGCGGAAACTTTGATTTTGAGGCTATTGCCGCTTGGGCCGCGGCCGCGCGACCGGGCATTATGACCGTTATCGAGAACAGCACACCGTCCACGGTCGAGCGTTCGCGCGACGAGCTGCTGCGCATGGGGCACAGCGTGATGTGCGAGCACGTGATTCTGTAACAAAGCAGGCTGGGCGAAAGAGATTGCCGCAGAGGTCAAAGAGGGGTACCGATGGCTATTCATATTGTTGAGGAAGCGAACCGCTGCCTAGGTTGCAAAAAGGCGTTCTGTCAGCTTAAAGGCTGCCCGGTTCAGACGCCTATCCCGCAGATCATCGATCTGTTCAAGCAGCGCCGGCTTCAGGAGGCGGGTGAGCTGCTGTTCCAGAACAACCCCATGAGCGCGGTCTGTTCCATGATCTGCAACCATTCGGGCCAGTGCGAGGGCGCGTGCATCCAGGGCCGCAAGGGCGCGCCGGTGCATTTTTCGAGTATCGAGAACTATATCTCGACGGCATATTTGGACCGTAAGGAGTGGAAGCCCGCGCCGTCGTGCGGCAAGCAGGTTGCCGTGGTCGGTTCCGGTCCTGCCGGCATTACCGTGGCCATTAAGATGGCCCAGCTGGGCTGTGCCGTCACGGTGTTTGAGCAACGCCCCGAGATCGGCGGCGTGCTGGAGTACGGCATCCCCGAGTTTCGCCTGCCCCGTGCTCTCGTGCAAAAGTACCGCCACGTGATGTGCTCGCTTGGCGTACGCGTCCGTCCCTCGACCACCATTGGCGGCGCGCTGCATATCGACGACCTGTTGCGCGACGGCTACGATGCGGTCTTTGTCGGTACCGGTACCTGGCGCGCCCGCAAGCTGGGTATTCCCGGCGAGTCGCGTGGTAACGTACTGTTTGGTATCGATTACCTGGTCGATCCCACGAGCGTGGCGATCGGTCAGAACGTGGCGGTTATCGGCGCCGGCAACGTGGCCATGGATGTTGCCCGCACGGCTCTGCGCTCGGGCGCTCGCAAGGTTACCGTGTATGCCCGATCGCGCCATATCTCGGCCATCGATGACGAGGTGGAGCTGACCGAGCTTGACGGTGCCGAGATCGTGCGCGGCAAGGCGATTTGCGCCATCGACGATAACGGTCCGGTTTTCGAGACGGCTATCTTTGACGAGGACGACAACGTGGTGGGCTACGAGGAAGAACTTGACCATGTGCCCGCCGACACCGTGGTGATCGCGGCCTCGCAGGTGCCCAAGGACAAACTGGTGCTTACGACGGGCGGTCTGGAGACCGACCATCGCGGTCTTCTTTCGGTCGATGAGTGCGGCATGACCACCGTGCCTGGCGTCTTTGCCGCCGGCGACGTGGTCAACGGCCCGCTCACCGTGGTCCATGCCGTAGCCGGCGCCAAGCTCGCCGTCGAAGGCATGACCAACTACCTGGGCCTCTAACTCATCCCATCCATCAGTTGCGGTGAAATACGGACTGTTTTGGCTGTCAAGGGCCTTATCTACTCCGTATTCCACCGCAACTTTTTTGTGGGCTGAGTAAAAGCCGGGGGAGCGTGTACGGTCGGGTACAGCGCGGTTACTGATACGATAAGTACGTTAGCAACTGCCGCCGAGCGGCTCAAACGAAAGGAACCCTGTATGGAGTCTTCCGCCTACCCGATGCTCTTTAGCCCGATCAAGGTCGGTACGACCGAGGTCAAGAATCGCGTCTTTATGCCGCCGGTGTCCACGAACCTGGCCGATCATGGCTATGTGACCGACGACTTGGTCGATCATTACCGTGCCCGTGCCAAGGGCGGCGTGGGCCTCATCATTACCGAGGTCGTGACGGTCGAGCCCACCTATACCTATCTGCCGGGTGACATGTGCTGCTACGACGACACGTTTATCCCCGGCTGGGAAAAGCTCGCCGCAGCCGTCCACGAGTATGGCTGCAAGATCATGCCGCAGCTCTTCCATCCCGCCTACATGGCCTTTAACATTCCGGGCACGCCGCGCCTGATCGCTCCGTCCTTTGTGGGCCCGTCCTATGCCCGCGAGGCGCCGCGCCCCATCACGGTCGATGAGATCCACGAGCTCACGCATCAGTTTGGTGACGCTGCTGTGCGCATGCAGAAGGCCGGCGTCGATGGCGTCGAGGTTCATGCGGCACACGCCCACGGCATGCTCGGCGGCTTTTTGACCCCGCTCTATAACAAGCGCACCGACGAGTACGGCGGCTCGCTCGACGCCCGCATGCGCTTCCTGCTCGAGGTCATCGCCGAGATTCGCGAGCGCTGCGGCAAGGACTTTATCATCGACGTCCGTATCTCGGGCGACGAGTACACCGATGGCGGTCTGACCCTCAACGACATGATCTACGTCTCGCGTCGCCTGGAGAAGGCCGGCGTCGACATGATCCACGTGTCGGGCGGCACCACCATCAAGCGCGGCTCCGCCATTCCCGCCGCCGGCACCCAGCAGGCCTCGCACGCCGCCTGCTCGCGCGAGATCAAGAAACACGTGAACATTCCCGTCGCCACGGTCGGCCGCATCAACGAGGCATGGATTGCCGAGGAGCTGATCGAGGACGGCGCCGCCGACATCTGCATGATGGGTCGCGCCAATCTGTGCGATGCCGAGTTCTGCAACAAGGCCGCTGCCGGCAACGCCGATGACATCCGCCCCTGCATCGGTTGCCTGCGCTGCCTGAACGGCATCATGTTCGGCAAGCGCATCTCCTGCACCGTCAACCCGGACGTGGAGCGTGACGAGGCTGGCTACGAGCCTGCCGCCGAGGCAAAGAACGTGCTCGTTGTGGGTGCCGGTCCCGCGGGCATGGAGGCAGCCTACATTGCCGCCAAGCGCGGCCATAACGTGGTGCTCGTGGATAAGCAGGACGAGCCGGGCGGCGAGATGCGCATCGCGGCCGTTCCGCCGGCAAAGCAGGAGCTCACGCGCGTGATCAAGTATCAGTACCGTCGCCTGGCCGAGGCCGGCGTCACGTGCGTCTTTGGTACCGAGCTTTCGGCCGAGGACATCCAGCGCGACTACGCGGGCTACGAGGTTGTCCTGGCCTACGGCGCCGAACCCATCGCGCCGGCCTTTATGCAGAGCTTTAAGCAGGTCATGACGGCTGATGACCTGCTGGGCGGCAAGGCTTTCCCGGGCAAGAAGATCGTCATTGTGGGCGGCGGCACCGTTGGCTGCGAGACGGCCGATTACCTGGCCCCGTTGGTCAACGATCTGTCGCCGGCCAACCGCGATGTCACCGTCATCGAGATGACCAAGACGCTTGCCGCCAACGAGGGTGGCGCCGGTCGCGCGGTGCTCATCACGCGCATGCTCTCCAAGGGCGTTCACGTGCTGACCGAGGCCAAGGTGACTGAGATTACCGAGGACGCCATCAGTTACGAAAAGGACGGCGAAGTCCACACCATCGCCGACGCCGATACGCTGGTGCTTGCCATGGGCTACCGTCCTAACACCAAGCTGGCCGATGACCTTGCCGCTGCCGGCGTTGCCATCCACGTGCTGGGCGATGCCCAGAAGTGCGGCAACATCCGCGACGCCATCGGCGATGGCTACAAGGTCGCCTGCGAGCTGTAGGCTCTTGGCAAATAGGGGAGCGGCCACCTTGCAGTGGCTCAAGCGATAGCCAACCAAAAAAGGCGCCGCGACACATGGATCGTCGCGGCGCCTTTTGTCTGGCGGCTTGTTGGGGGGTTGGTGCGCCCCGTGGGCCTTATTACAGACCCAAGAGCTCCTTGACCTTGGCGATGATGGCCTCGTCGGTAGCGTTGGCAAAGAAGTACTCCTGGAAGTGCTCGCCGGCAAGTGCGCCCTTCACCAGGTCCTGATCGATCTCGCCCAGGACGTCGACGAGCGGACGCATGGTCACAGCGCGCACGCCGTCGAGGATCTTCTTGTTGCGCTGCTCGGGCTCAACGCGCTCGGCGGGGTAGCCGTTGCCCGAGCCAAAGCCAAAGAGCTTCTCGAAGGTGTACTCGAGGTTGAGCTCCTGGCCCCAGCCGTTCTTGAGCGCGAAGGGCATGGCGACGGCGTTGCCATCGTTGACCTGGGCAAAGGTGTAGGCATCCAGCGGATCGGCAACGTGGCCGCACAGCACGCCGGGGAAGGAGTTGCAGGCGAGCATGGCGCCCTCGCCGGTGCCGCAGCCGGTCACGACGTAGTCGGCAGCGCCGGAGTTGAGCAGCACGGCGGCAAGGATGCCGTTCTGCACGTAGGTGAGGGGCTTGGAGTCGGCGTCGGCATACATGCCATAGTTAAAGACGGTGTGCCCCATGGGCTCGACAACCTTCTTAAGGGCAGCCTCGATCATAGGGTTCTTGGAGTTCTGAGAGTTCTCGTTGATCAGAGCGATCTTCATTTGAGTTAACCTTTCAGCTTATTTTTTCAGTTATTTGTTTCTGTGCGCGGGCGGCGGCAAAGCCAACCCGCGATGAGCTATGCGGGCGGTCGGCAGTTAAGTCTGTCGCGAGTTCCGCACGCAAAGGAAAGCACTTAATGTGCTTTCCGTCTTGCGCAGGACTGTCCGAGCAGCAGACTTAACTGCCGACCGCCTCGCCCAGTTTCCTTATTGCGGCTGTTTGCCGATGTACGCGAGTATGCCGCCGTCCACGTACAGAATGTGCCCGTTGACGAAGTTCGATGCGTCGGAAGCCAGGAACACGGCGGGGCCCTTCAGGTCCTCGGGCGTGCCCCAACGGGCGGCCGGCGTCTTGGCAATGATGAACTGGTCAAACGGGTGGCGGCTGCCGTCGGGCTGCGTCTCGCGCAGCGGTGCGGTCTGCGGCGTGGCGATATAGCCGGGCCCAATGCCGTTGCACTGGATATTGGCCTCGCCAAACTCGGAGCAGATGTTCTTGGTGAGCATCTTGAGTCCGCCCTTGGCGGCGGCATAGCCGGCGATGGTCTCGCGGCCCAGCTCGCTCATCATGGAGCAGATATTGATGATCTTGCCGTGACCCTTGGCGATCATGCCCGGCAGGCAGGCCTTGGACACGATGAACGGGGCATTGAGGTCGATGTCGACGACGCGACGGAAGTCCTCGGCGCTCATGTCGAGCATCGGGGTGCGCTGGATGACGCCGGCGTTGTTGACCAGGATGTCGGGCGTGGTGCCAAAATCGGCCTCGATCTTGGCGATGAGCTCGGCGACGACGGCCTCGTCGGTGACGTCGGCAACATAGCCGTGAGCATCAAAGCCCAGCTCGCGGTAGTGCTTCTCGGCCTCGGCGACCTTGTCGGCGTGACGGGCGTTAAAGGCAATCTTGGCCCCGGCCTCACCGAGCGCCTCGGCAATGGCCATGCCGATGCCATAGGTGGCGCCGGTCACGAGCGCGACCTCGCCGTCCAGGCGGAAGCTGTTAGTGATATCGCTCATAGGTATCCTTCCCGGTTGCAGATATCGGATTAAGGAATAGTCTCAAATAGTAAACCGGTTTTGTCAATGATTAACAGGGCAAATCTAACTAAAAATACCAGCGATATAAATAAATCGCTGGTATTAACAGGTAAAACGGTTTTGTATGAGGGATGCCGAAAGCCTATAGCGTGCTTTCGCCCCAGCGAACGTGACAATCGAGGACACGGTGTGTCTCGACCTCTTCGTTCTCGGCAATTAGGTCAAGAAGGATCTGTGCCGCCGTCTCGCCCTCTTCGCGTGCCGGCTGTTCCACAACCGAGACGGACGGGTTGGCCACGCGGACCCATTCGGTATTGTCAAAGCCAAGGAGCCCCATGCGGTCGGGCATGAGCGGGTAGAAATCGCGGCATGCCTCGTAGATATCGGGAAGAGCCCAGCAGTTGGGGGCAAACACGAGCGTTGGGGTCTGCCCGTCGACGTTTGCCTGCAAAAAAGCCTTGATCTTATTCTGATCCACTTTGTCGTTCTCGAGGATGCACTGTGTAAAGCCCAGGTCGTGGGACTCGAGCACATCGACAAATCCGCTAAAGCGTTCGATACGGCTGGAGATGAGACCGGGTTCTGCCGTGATGACCAAAAAACGCTTGTAGCCCTTTTCGATGCATGCCTCGACAGCTCGGTAGGAAGCCTCGTAGTTATCGGTTTTGACCCAGTTGGAGCTAAAGTCGTAGAGCTTGGAATCGATAAAGACGAGGGGTTTGTTGTTGTCGCTAATGGAGCGGCTGATTTCCTTGAAGCGCGCGGTCGGCTGGACGATAAATCCATCTACGCCGAGTGCGACCAAACGGTCGATATAGGCGAGCTCGTTTTTCTTATCAAAGTTGGAGTTGCACACGAGCATGCGGTAGCCCTGTTCGTTTGCAATCGCATCGATGCCTTTGACCAGCTGATTTGCAAACGTGTTGGTGATATCTCCGATAATGACGCCGATAAGCTGGCTTGACTTGGCGTTCATGCCGCGGGCGAGCGGGCTCGGTTCGTAGCCGGTGTCGTGGATGGCCTTGCGGATACGCGCCTGCGTCTCGTCGCTCATGCGGTCGGTCTTACCGTTGAGATAGAACGAGACGGTGGTCTTGGAGGTGCCGGCCATCTCGGCTATCTGGTTGATGGTCACACGCTTTTTAGTGGGCTTGCTGCCTGCCATAATTTCTCCTGAGCGGATTTGATGATGGCGACATTGTAAACCAGTTTATGTAAAGCAGAAGACCTCGCATGCCCCAGAGTTGAGCATAATAAAAGGGATTACATTGAAAGGGAACAGCCATGGCAATGAGTAAAAACGACCGTTCCGTCTATATGACGCGAGATGAGCTTGAGCAATGGGCGCTCGAGCTTTTGCCCGACCCTAAGGATTGCCCCTTGGATAACGGTGCGTCGTTTAGGGCCGATATCCGACAACTGAGCTGGGCGACATCCCCTCTTTGGGCTGTGTTCGCGCTCATGGCGGGCGGCGTACATCCGTCTGATGCGCGCATTAGGCCCTATATCGATTACCTACGGGCGGCGCTCACGCCGGGCAATGAGTTTTCTTTTAGCGATCCCACGGCGCCCACGCGCCAAATTGTCTTTGAGCAGACGGTCTTTGGATACGGCCTGCTTTGTCTGGGCGACCGATTGCTTGCCATGCTCGATTCCGAGCAGCAAGAACGCCTTGTTGCGTGGCTTAACGCCTCAAACAATGTCGAGATTCCCTGGGGGAGCTGGTTTGTGTCCCGGCTCTTTGTGAATTGCGCCCTGCGGGAATGCGGGCTTCCTTACAGCGAGGAGCGTATCGCGTCCGACTCTTCTGCCATTGAGAGCATGTATGCCGGTGCCGGCTGGTATGAGGACGGTACGCCTTTTAAACGCGACCCCTATATCGCCTCGACGTTCCATCTGCTTTCTATGTTGCTCGAGCACTATGTCGCGGATAACCCCATCCCACACACCATGCATCGCGCGCGCTGCTTCGCACGCGATTTTAAATACTGGTTTGATGCGGAGGGGCGTTCTGTCCCGTTTGGGCGAGGGTTGACGTATCGGTTTGCGACCGCGGCTTTTTGGTCGGCGGCAGCGCTCTTGGGCGACGACGTTATTCCTGTTGGACAGTCTAAGATGCTTCTTATGTCCTGTCTTTCTTGGTGGAAGCGACATCTAGATGCCAAAAGGGGCCTTTCGTTGGGCTATGGGTATCCGGGGGCGCCCGTTCGCGAGGACTATACGACGGCGGGCGTTGCCTACTGGGCATCTAAAGCATTTGTTGTCTTGGCGCTGCCGGCCGATGACCCATTCTGGAATATGGAACCCGTTGAACCTGAAAAAAAGACGCTAACCGTTCAGCGCCGTGCGGGATGTATGCTCTACACGGGAAATAGGCATACTTACATGCTGAGCGCTCAGCAGTATTGTTCGGCTTCGCTTATGGGGCGCATGTCCAAATACGGCAAGCTCTGCTACTCGACGGCGTTTGGCTGGAACGATTCGGTGAGCGGCGCCGGGATCGCGAGTTTTGCCCTCGACAGTGCGCTGGTACTTGTGCCCACGAGCCACGAACCTTAGCGAA